>SCUH01000295.1 GCA_004298295.1 Betaproteobacteria bacterium
CACGCACACGCAGTGCAGGTTGCGTCGCCAGCCGGGCACGGCGACCACGCAATGCAGCAGGCCGCGGCGCTCGTAGCGGTGGTCCGACACGTCCTCGTTTTCGATCGAAACGATCGGAAAGCGCGACAGGATCGCGTTGCCGTGGTGACCGTGATCGTAGACCGCGTTGCGCCCGTAGGCGTGCTCCCATTCGCTGCCGGCCAGGTACTCGTGCTGCGGCGTGAGCGGCCAGGTCGCGAAGCGCCGCTCGTGACGCTGGTTCAGGCCCTGCACTTCCTGCAGGAACACGAGGTCCGGCGCGAGCGCGCGCAGGCCCTCGCGCAGCTCGTGGATCACCATGCGGCGATTGAACTGCGACAGGCCCTTGTGCATATTGAGCGTCGCGACGCGCAGCTGATCGATCACGGGGCAGACTCTAGCGCAGCGGCGGCCGCATGGACACGCGCGGGGCCTGAGCGCGCCGCTGGTCCGGCAGCATGCGAATCGCATCGCGGTTGGACCAGGAGAAGCACCGCTCCGCGGCCTCGCGCCAGGACAGCCACTGGCTCGCCGTGTGCTCCTCGGCAGCGAGCGTCACCGGCGCCCTGCCCGACAGCTCGAGGCTGAAGACGTGTTCGACGTTGTGCGTGGTGCCCGGCGCAAACCGATGCCGCCATTCCGGATAGATTTCGAAGGTATAGGTCAGATTCCAGCGCCGCAACCCGTCCGGCGGAGACTCGAGTCCGGTCTCCTCATGAAGCTCGCGCCGCGCCGCCGCCTCGAGCGGCTCGTCGGGCCGCTCCAGCGACCCCGTGACCGATTGCCAGTAGCCCGGCCGCGCGGCGCGCTCGATCAACAGCACTTCCAGATCCGGTGTGTGCACGACGACCAGCACCGAAACCGGGATCTTGAGCGTCATGCCGGCGATGCGCCGCCCAGCTCCGGCAGCGACTCCGGGCCTGCCACGAACACGGCATAGAACGGCTTGCCGTGCGCCGACCAGAACTGCGCGGACGCGTCCAGCACGTCGCGCAACACCGCAAATTCGTCGTGCGCCAAGCGGCCCGAGCACTGGATCAGGATCAGATACCCCGGCGCCGGCATCCAGCTCAGATCGGTCAAACAGTCTTCGAGCGCATCCCAGTTGCCGCCGAACCAGGCGGGGAACCGTAGCGTCGCGGCCAGCTCGCGCAACAGTGCCGCCTTGCCACCGAGGCCCGTGCACGCTATGCGCGCGATGCGCAGGCCCTGTGCGCGTGCGGCAGCGTGGGTCTCCCTCGCTCGCGTTGCACGGTAGGTGCCGGAATGCGCGGCGTCGAGCAGCGGCTGGTTCATTCGAGGATGCGCCGGAAGCGGCGGTAGTGATCGTCCGTATAGTAGAGCTCGCCGTCGCGCCCGGCCACGATGCGGCGCGCGCCCCGGTCGCGCGCGCCCGGCGTGCGCACCGTGTATTCGCGATAGTGGCCGCGCTCGCGCCGCGGCAGGCTCGCCTCGCGGTTGCCGAACACGCGGCCATCCTTTTCGTAGGGGAAAGGCCCGCCCTTGCGGATCAGCGCAAGGGTCGCGCGCGCTTCCGGCGGCAGCGCCGCCGCCTCGATCTGGCCGATCGCCGTGAAGGCCGCCGCGCTGGCGATGAAGCCGAGCGCCAGCACCCACGCCAGCAGCCGCATCACGCCCCTGGCGTCTCCCGCAGGCGCAGCCCGAGTTCGCGCAGCTGTTTTTCGTCGACCGGGCTCGGTGCCTGGGTGAGCAGGCACTGCGCGCGCTGCGTCTTCGGGAACGCGATCACGTCGCGGATCGAGTCGGCGCCGGCCATCAGCGTGACGAGGCGATCGAGCCCGAAGGCAATGCCGCCGTGCGGCGGGGCGCCGTACTGCAGGTTGTCGAGCAGGAAACCGAACTTGGCGCGCGCCTCGGCGTCGGAAATGCCCAGCGCGCGGAACACCTTGGCCTGCACCTCGGCGCGGTGGATCCGCACCGAGCCGCCGCCGATCTCCCAGCCGTTGAACACCATGTCATAGCCCTTGGCGAGCGCCCTCCCCGGCTCGCTCGCCAGCAGATCCTCGTGCCCGTCCTTGGGACTGGTGAACGGGTGGTGCATCGCGGACCAGCGCTTGTTCTCGGCGTCCCACTCGAACATCGGAAAGTCGACCACCCACAGCGGCCGCCAGCCCGACTCGGCGTAGCCCTTGGCGTGACCGATCCGGGTGCGCAGCGCGCCCAGCGCGTCGTTGACCACGCTGCGCCGGTCGGCGCCGAAGAAGATGACATCGCCATTGCGCGCGGCAGTGCGCTCGAGCACTTTCGCCAGCACGTCGGGCGGCAGAAACTTCACGATCGGGGATTGCAAACCCTCGGGGACCCGGGCGACGTCGTTGACCTTGATGTAGGCGAGCCCTTTGGCGCCGTAGATCGTGACGAACTGGGCGTAGTCGTCGATTTCCTTGCGCGTCAGCTCGGCGCGACCGGGGGCGCCATCGCCTTGCGGAACGCGCAGCGCGGCGACGCGTCCGTCCGGCAGGTCGGCCGCCGCGCGAAAAACCTTGAAATCCACCTGCTTCATCAGATCCGTGAGCTCGGTCAGCTCGAGCGTCACGCGCAAGTCGGGTTTGTCCGAGCCGTAACGTGCGAGCGCTTCGGCGTGGGTCAGGCGCGCAAACGGCTGCGGCAGGACCGTGCCGAGCACGCGTTTGAACACGGTGCAGATCAGGTCCTCCATGAGGTCCTGGATCTGCCGCTCGGTCAGGAACGAGGTTTCGATATCGACCTGGGTGAACTCGGGCTGGCGGTCGGCGCGCAGGTCTTCGTCGCGGAAGCACCGCGCGATCTGGTAATAGCGGTCGAAACCGGCGACCATCAGCAGCTGCTTGAAGAGCTGCGGCGACTGCGGCAGGGCGTAGAACGCGCCGGGATGCACGCGGCTCGGCACCAGATAATCGCGCGCGCCCTCGGGCGTCGAACGCGTCAGCATCGGCGTCTCG
>SCUH01000296.1 GCA_004298295.1 Betaproteobacteria bacterium
CGTCACCGGATGGTCGCGCTGCGCAATTTCCGCCATGCGCTTCTCGATCGCGGCGAGGTCCTCGGGCGTGAACGGTCGCTTGAACGCGAAATCGTAGTAGAAACCGTGCTCGATCACCGGCCCGATGGTGACCTGCGCCTCGGGAAACAGCTCCTTGACCGCGTGCGCCAGCAGGTGCGCGCTCGAGTGGCGCAGGATCTCGAGCCCCGCGGCGTCGCGCCAGGTCACGATCGCGACGTCGGCGTCCGCCTCGATGCGATGGCTGGTATCGACGAGCTGGCCGTTGACGCGGCCCGCGAGCGCTGCGCGCGCGAGTCCGGCGCCGATGGACGCAGCCAGTTCGGCCACCGTCACCGGCGCCGCGAAGGACTTTACCGACCCGTCAGGAAGTTTGATCTCAGGCAAGGTATTGGTAGGCGCGATTGGACTCGAACCAACGACCCCTACCATGTCAAGGTAGTGCTCTAACCAGCTGAGCTACGCGCCTGCAGGGAGCGGATTTTATCGTATCCCGGGCGGCGTGCCTTAAACTGCCGGCGTGCAACTCATCCTCTGGCGGCACGCGCAGGCCGAAGACGGCAAGAGCGACCTCGAGCGCGAACTGACCGCCAAGGGTCGCAAGCAGGCGGCGAAGGTGGCGGCGTGGCTGCGCAAGCGCCTGCCCGCAAAATGCCGGGTGCTCGCAAGTCCTGCGGTACGTGCGCGGCACACGGCAGCTGCGCTCGGAATGGAAGTCAGCGTCGTTGAGCGACTTGCGCCCGGCGCATCGGTAGACGATGTGCTCGAAGCTGCCGGTTGGCCGGATGGCACAGACGCAGCCACCATCGTTGTCGGGCACCAGCCGACGCTCGGGCGCGTAGCGGCGCAGCTTGTGAGTGGCTCAACCGCCGACTGGAGCGTGCGCAAGGGCGGACTGTGGTGGCTGGAGCACCGCCGGCGCAGCGGAGGAAACGAAGTCGTTGTTCGCGCGGTGCTCTCGCCGGATCTGATATAGCCGATCATGCCGTCGATCGTGATCAGGGCTCCCTTGGCGCCGGAGAACGGCGAGGAAACCAAGTGCCTGTGCGAGGTGCGCGTGAATGACCTGGTTGCCGTGGAATTGGGACCCTTCGATGACCTGATGCAGGCCATGCACGCGCTGGCGTATTCGCCGTACCCTGGGCAGCTGCTTGACGCGGTATTCGCGATCGTAAGAGCAGACGACCGGCAGCTAATCTGCGTGGCGGAGGCAGCCGGCCTGCTCGAGTTGCGCGAAATGGAACGCGAACGACGCGCTGTGCACTGAACAGATTGGCTGCCGGGCGGTTGCGAACGCGCGGCGCGAATCAACCTCGCCCGAGCGCCGCGATCTTCTTTTCCGAGAGCCCTTCCACCGCGAGCCGCATGCCGACCGCATTCCAGTAGCCGGACTCGGATTCGAGCGCGTCCGCGGTCAGCGGATTCTCCTCGAGCCAGGCCTGCGGCAGCGCCAGTGCAAAACCGGCCTCGTCGGCCGCAACGCGCAATAGCGGCACCTTGTCGTCGGTGCGGCTGCGCAGAAACAGCGTTGCCAGGCGCAGCGCCAGCACCAGCAGCCACTCGCCGCTCTCGAGGCCGAGGTCTTCCACCTTGCCGAGCTTGCCGCGGTGCGCCAGCACGAGGCGCGCCAGCCGCTGCTGCTCCATGCGCGAGAATCCCGGCATGTCGGCGTTCGACAGCACGTATGCCGAGTGGCGATGGTATTGCGCGTGGGCGATCGAGAGTCCGATCTCGGCAAGGCGCGCGGACCAGTCGAGCAGCAGGCGGTCGGCGTCGTCCTCCCGCGCCGATTCCGGCTCGCGCCCGGGGTCTCGCGCGACCGCGTCGTAGACCGCGAGCGCCAGGCGCCGCACGCGCTCGGCCTGTTGCGGATCGACGTGGTAGCGGCGCATGAACTGCACCACGGTCGCCTCGCGCATGTCGGCGTGCTGCACGCGCCCGAGCAGGTCGTAGAGCACGCCGTGGCGCAGCGCGCCCTCGGAGACCGTCATCTGCTCGATCGCCAGCGCCTCCAGCACGGCGCCCAGGATCGCGACCCCGCCCGGCAGCACGAACGCCCGGTTCTCGCGCAGCCCGGCAATGCGCTCGGGGTCGGCGCGTTCATGCTTGATCAGCAGGCTCCGCAGCCGGTCGAGGCCGTCGCGCGTGATACCCGAGTGCGCAAATCCGCTCTCCAGCAGGATCGTCTCGATGGCACGCGCCGTGCCCGAGGAGCCGACCGCCTCGTGCCAGCCCTGCGCGCGATAGGCGCGCACCATGCCGGCGAGCTCCTGCCGCGCGGCGAGCTCGGCGGCCTTCATGCGCGCCTTGTCGATGCGGCCGCCCTCGAAATAGCGCAAGCTCCAGCTGACGCAGCCCATGTACAGCGACTCGGTGAGCCGCGGTTCGAAACCGGTGCCGATGATGAATTCGGTCGAGCCGCCGCCGATGTCCACCACCAGGCGCGCGTGCGCCGCGGGCGGCAGCGAGTGCGCCACGCCGAGGTAGATCAGGCGCGCCTCCTCGCGCCCGGACACCACCTCGATCGGGAAACCGAGCGCGGAGCGCGCCTCGCGCAGGAACTGCGGCGCGTTCTTTGCCACGCGCAGCGCGTTGGTGCCGACCGCGCGCACGGCGTGCCGCGGCAGCCCGCGCAGGCGCTCGCCAAAGCGCAGCAGCGTCTCCAGCGCACGTGTTTGCGTGGCGCGGTCGATGCGCTTGTCCGCAGTCAGCCCGGCGCCCAGCCGCACGCCCTCGCGCAGGCTGTCCAGCACGTAGATCTGGCCGTCCACAGCGCGCCCGACCTGGAGGTGGAAGCTGTTGGATCCGAGATCGACGGCGGCGAGAATTTCGGGGCGTGTCATCGGGACCTTATTTACCATCGGCCTGAGGCGCGGGCAATCGGTGACGCGGCGGTGAGCCCGCGCCCGGGGTGATTTGGTAACATGAACGCCTTCCTGCCGGCCCCCGGCGATGACCAAGAAAGTCCTCACCCCGTCGCATTTCCTGAACCGCGAGCTCGGCCTGCTCGAATTCAACCGGCGCGTGCTGGCGCAGGCGGCCGACGAAGCGGTGCCGCTGCTCGAGCGGCTGCGCTTCCTCACCATCGTGTCGTCCAACCTGGACGAGTTCTTCGAGATCCGGGTGGCCGGCCTGAAGGAGCAGATCAAGCAGGGCGTGAAGACCACCGGCCCCGACGGTGGCAGTCCCGCCGAGGTGTTCGCGCTCGTCACGGCACAGGCGCGCACCCTGGTCGCCGAGCAGTACCGCCTGCTGAACGACGTACTGCTGCCGGCGCTGGCGCGTGAAGGCATCGTGTTTCCGAAGCGCGAAGCCTGGTCGGAGGCGCAGCGCGCGTGGGTCAGGGATTATTTCTTCCGCGAGCTGCTGCCGGTGCTGACGCCGATCGGGCTGGATCCGGCGCACCCGTTCCCGCGCGTTTTCAACAAGAGCCTGAATTTCGCCATCGAGCTGGAGGGGCGCGACGCCTTCGGGCG
>SCUH01000297.1 GCA_004298295.1 Betaproteobacteria bacterium
GATGCTGCGCTGGGGCGGCACGGTCTTGCTCACCCGGCGCATCGTGTAGACGTACTTGGCCATGGGCCCGGATTTTCGCACGCCGGGTCGTTTGCGCTGTGCGCCGGAAATGCCACAATGGCTGATGCACGTTCAGGATGCCGTGTTCCTCGAAATCGCGTTACGGCTGCTCGCCGCGCTCGGCATCGGCGCGCTGATCGGGCTGGAACGCAGCTATCACGGACGCCCGGCCGGCTTTCGCACGCATGCGCTGGTGTGCCTCGCCTCCGCGGTGCTGATGCTGGTCACGGTTTACGAGTCGCAATGGTTTTCCAGCCACGGCGGCGCGCGCGTCGCCGTGGACCCGACGCGCATGTCGCAGGGAATCATGACCGGCATCGGTTTTCTGGGCGCCGGCGCCATCATCAAGGAAGGCCTCACCATCCGCGGCCTCACCACCGCCGCCTCGATCTGGATCACGGCGGCGATCGGCATCCTCGTGGGAATCGGCTTCTACATGCCGGCCGGCCTCGCCGCGGTGCTCACCCTGGGCACGCTGTCGGTGTTCCGCTGGATCGAATCGCGCATGCCGGCGCTGCTCTACTACGAGTTCACGCTGCGCATCGACGACGCGCGCGCGCCGTCCGAAACCGAGCTGCTTTCGTGGATGGGGGCCCACCGTCTGTCGATGTCGAAACTCAGCCGCCGCTTCAAGCGCGGCGAAGGCGTGGCCGAATTCCGCATGACGATCCGCGCCACGGACGAGATCGCGATCCACCGGCTGTGCGCCGATTTGCGGGCGCGCGACGAGATCGCCGAGTTTCGCGTCGCGCCGATCGGCGACTGAGGCGGCGCGCGAACGCGTCTTTTTCGGCTCTCAGCCCGGCGCGAGAGTCACGACGAAACACGCATCGCTGCCCTCGCCCATTGCGCAGCGCGCGTCACCGCCGTGACGGCGTGCGATCTGGCGCACCAGCGCGAGCCCGAGCCCCGTGCCCTGCGTCGCGCCGGGGCGGCGGTAGAACGGCTCGAACACCCGCTCGCGCTCCGGGTCGGGAATTCCGGCGCCGTGATCGCAGACACGGATTTCCGCGCCGCCCGCGGTGCGCGCGATGCGCAGCTCGATCGGCGGCCGGCCGTGGCGCCGCGCGTTCTCGAGCAGGTTGCGCAGCAGCCGGCGCAGCAGCCGAGGGTCGCCCTGCACCGTGACGGCCTGGCCGTCGAGCTCGGCCTCCTCGTAGCGCACGCACTCCTCCGCCGCGAGCGCCAGCAGATCCACCGCTTCCGCGCGCTCCAGGCCCTTCAGCGCGTCGAGCCGGCTCGCGAGGAGAATCTCTTCGATCAACGCGTCCAGCTCGGCGATGTCCTGCTCCAGCTCGGCCTTGCGGCGCGGATCGGCTTGGTCCTTCATCAGCTCGACCGCCATGCGGATGCGCGCGAGCGGCGTGCGCAGCTCGTGTGAAGCGTTGGCGAGCAGCGCACGGTGCGCGCTCACCAGTTCCTCGATGCGCGCCGCGGCGCGGTTGAAGCTTCCCGCCAGACGCGCCACTTCGTCGCTGCCCTCGACCCGCACGCGCGCCGCGAGATCGCCTGCGCCGAGCGCTTCGACGCCGCTGCGCAGATTCTCCAGCCGCCGCGTCACCCGCCGCACGACCGGAAAGGCGCCCACGCCCACGGCCACCACCAGCAGCACGAGGATCAGCAGCGGCCCCGGGCGGTGCGCGCGCCAGAACGCGTCGCGCGGCAAGCGCGCCACCAGCCAGCGGCCGTCGGCGAGACGCACGCTCCACGTCGGCAGCCCGCCGCGGCCGTGAATCCGTCCGCCCTGCTCGCGATCGTCGTCGGGTACCGGCAGCGGCCGGCCCCACTGCGCGAGAGGCGATCGGTCCGGTGCGTAAAGCGCGACGTCGCCGCCCAGCAGTCTCGCCATGCGGCGCACGGCTATCTGCTGCTTCTCGCGCGGCGCGGCGGCCTCGGGCAGATCCTGCGCGGCTTCGGCGAGCACTTCCACCGGATGGCGCGGCGCCATCTGCGCGACGTAGTACCACCACAGGCCGCCGGCGACGGTGGCGAACACCAGCAGGCTCGCGACCACCGTGACATAGACCTGGAGGTACAGCCGCTTCATGCGTCCTGCACGCGCGCGAACACGTAACCGGCCCCGCGCACTGTGAGAATGCGGCGCGGCTTCTTCGGGTCTTCCTCGATCGCGGCGCGGATGCGCGCGACATGCACGTCGATCGAGCGGTCGAAGGCTTCCAGCGGCTCGCCCTTCAGGATGTCCATGAGCTGCTCGCGCGAGAGCACCCTGCCCGCGTTCTCCGCGAAGGCCACGAGCAGCGCAAACTGGTAGCCCGTAAGGGTCTTCGCCTCCCCGTCGACCCGGACCGTGCGCGCGTCGCGATCGATTTCGAGCCGGCCGAAGCGCAGCGCCGCGCGCCCCTGCACGGGCGCCGCACGACGCAGGATCGCGCGCAGGCGCGCGAGGAGTTCGCGCGGCTCGAACGGCTTGGGCAGGTAGTCGTCGGCGCCCAGTTCCAGTCCCACGATGCGGTCGGCGGGGTCGCCGCGCGCGGTCAGCATGAGTATCGGCAGCGGACTTTTCGCGCGCACGCGGCGGCAGACTTCCAGCCCGCCGATGTCGGGCAGCATCAGGTCGAGCACCAACGCGTCGAAGGGCTCGCGCGCCAGCCGCGCGAGCCCAGCGCCGCCGCCGGACTCGACCGCAACACGGTAGCCCGCCTCGCCCAGGTATTCAGCCACCATTGCGGCGAGGCGGGCGTCGTCCTCGATCAGGAGGATGCGCTGCGGCATCCTCCGAGTTTAGCCGCGCTGTCGATGGCCGCCGCGCCGGCCGTCCTGACGCCTCTGGAAATGCTGGGCCAGCTTCACGCGCTGCTCGAGCGTGAGCACCTCCGCCGCGTCAGCCAGCGCCTGCGACAGGCGCTTCGAGGCCGCGTCGGCTGCCTGGATCTGCTCGCTGCGCAGGCGCTCGATCGCCGCGCGATCCACGCTCGGCGCCGCCAGGAGCTCCATGCCACGCTGGCGCGCGTCCCGGGCCTTCGCGCGCATCGGCTGCAGTTCCGTTGCCGCGGACTTCGCGATTGCGGTGAGCTTGGCGCGCTGCTCCGGCGTGGCGTCGACCTCGACCGCGAGGTGCTTCACCATGCGCTCGATGCGCGCGTCCATCTGCGCCGGATCCATGGGACCGCTCATGAAACCGCGTCCGTGATGCCCGTGGCCGGGACCGCCGTGCGCCCAGGCCTTGGCGCCGATGCCGGCTGCAAGCCCGCCGACCAGCGTCGCGATCGTTATCCGCCGGAAGAACCGGCGCCTGCTGCTGTCTGCCATGACTGCTCCTTTGGGTGGTTGATGACCGGGATTCCGGTGAGGCGCAGTCTGGCGCAGCCGTGTAAGCAGCGTATCTCCGCTGAGTAAAGTTATGTTAAGTGCGCGGTGGTGTTGCCGCCTCGCCCAGATCCCACATCAACCCCGCCATCAGCCGCAGCGCGTCGCGCGCCACCGGCGCTAGCAGGTGCTCATTGGGCGCGTGCTGGCTGCAGGAAGCGTAGGAGTGAGGAATCCAGACCGTGGGCAGGCCGAGCACGTCGGCGAAGACGTCGTTCGGCAGCGAGCCGCCCAGATTGGGCAGGATTGCCGGCTTCTGCCCAGACGTGCGGCGCAGCGACTCCGCGGCCCAGCGCACCCAGGGATGCTCCGGGTCGAGCCGCGTTGCGGCGAAGAAGCCGTCGCGTGCCGCGCTCACTTTCACCGCGCCGAAGCCGTGGCGCTCGAGATGGCGCTGCAGCGCCGGCACGATATCCGCCGGGTCGACGCCCACCACGTAGCGCAGCTGCACGTGAGCGCTCGCGCGCGGCGGGATCGCGTTCACCGGCTTGTCCGGGTTGCCGCAGGTAAACGCGAGCACCTCGAAGCTGCACCAGCCGAAGACCCGCTCTGCGGGCGTCAATCCGGGCTCGCCCCAATCGGGATCGATGGCCGGCCCGTCGGCGCCGCCGTCGACCACGCAATCGGCGAGCGCGGCGCGTACCGATGGCGTGAGCGACTGCGGGCGCCACTCGGGCACGCGGATTTCGCCGCGCGGCCCCGTGATCGACGCAAGCGCCTGCGCGAGGATGATGCCCGGATTGGCGAGCAGCCCGCCCCAGTTGCCCGAATGGTGGCCGCCGGCGCGCAGATCCACCACCAGATCCAGGTTGAGCGCGCCGCGTGAACCGAGAAAAATGGTCGGCCGCCCGGGCGAAAGGCGCGGCCCGTCGGAGGCGATGAGGACATCGGCCTGCATCGCCTCGCGGTGCAGCGCGCAGATCTCGCGCAGTCCCGGCGAGCCGATTTCCTCGCCGGTCTCGATCAGCACCCTGAGATTGAAGCCGAGCCGGCCGCGCGTCGCGAGCGCCGCCTCGACCGCGGCGAGATTGATGGTGTGCTGGCCTTTGTTGTCGGCGGTGCCGCGGCCATACAGCCGGTCGCCCTCGCGCGTCAGCGTCCAGGGATCGAGCCCGGCGCGCCACTGCGCTTCCTGGCCGCGGATGACATCGCCGTGGCCATAGGAAAAAACCGTGACCAGCGCGGGGTCCTCGATCCTCTCGGCGAGAAGAAAGGGCCCCCCGAGCGCTGCCGGGTTCTCGAGAACCCGGCAGCGAAAACCGATGCGCTCGAAACTCGGCTGCATCTCGCCGCAGAGATAGCGTCTCAGGGATTCTGCGCGCTCCGGATTCTGGCTCTCGGTGGGAATCGCGACGCGGCGCGCGAGTTCGGCAGCGAAACCGCCCTCGTCGAAATAGCGCTCGGCGCGCCGGATGGCCTGTTCACGGCTCATGCGGGAGTCCTCAGTTGCGCCCTTCGGGCTCGGCGACGTCGCGGATGCCGTCGCCGAGCAGGTTGATCGCGAGCACCAGCGCCAGCAGCGCGCCGCCCGGGATGGTGATCAGCCAGGCGCTGAAGAACATGTACGCCTTGGCCTCGGAAATCATCAGGCCCCAGGAAGGCAGCGGCGGCTGCACGCCGAGACCGAGGAAGGACAGCGCCGCCTCCAGCAGGATCGCGCTCGCCATCTCGAGCGTCGCCACGACCACCAGCGCGCTCGCCACGTTGGGCAGGATCTCGCCCAGCACGATGCGCGCGCTCGAGCAGCCGACGGCGCGC
>SCUH01000298.1 GCA_004298295.1 Betaproteobacteria bacterium
CGCGCTCAACCACGTCAAGGAAACGCTCGATCCGACGCTCAGCTACCGCTGGTCCTGCCACATGGCGGTGTGCGGCAGCTGCGGCATGATGATCAACAACGAGCCCAAGCTCGCCTGCAAATCGTTCCTGCGCGACTACACCGGCGTGATCCGCGTCGAGCCGCTGCGGCACTTCCCGATCCAGCGTGACCTGGTGACGGTGCCGGACGACTTCATCGCGAAACTCGCGCGCGTCAAGCCGTACCTGATGCCGAAGGAGCCCAGGACGCTCGAGGCGGGCGAATACCGGCAGACGCCGGCCGAGCTCAAACGCTACAAGCAGTTCACGCTGTGCATCAACTGCATGCTGTGCTACGCGGCCTGCCCGGAGTACGGCCTGATTCCAGATTACATCGGTCCGGCGGCGCTCGCGCTCGCGCACCGCTACAACCAGGATTCGCGCGATGGCGGGCGCGCCGAGCGGCAGGAGGAAGTCGCCTCCAGGGCGGGGGTGTGGGAATGCTCCTTCGTCGGCGCCTGCTCCGAGGTCTGTCCCGAGCACGTCGATCCCGCGGGCGCGATCCAGCAGGCGAAGATCCAGAGCACGGTGGACTGGTACAAGGAGCACCTGATGCCATGGCTGAAGAAATGAGCCCGCGGCCGTATCTGCGACCGATCACCTCGGAGTGGATCTTCCGCCACCCCCGTTACCTGCGCTACCTGGTGCGCGAATTTTCATGCCTGTTCATCGGCGGCTACACGCTGCTGCTGGTCGCGGGCCTGAAGAGCCTGTCCGAGGGGCGCGGCGCCTACGAGGCCTTTCTCGAATGCCTGCGCAGCCCGGCGAGCATCGCGTTTCACGTGCTGGCGCTCGCCTTTGCCACCTATCACAGCATCACCTGGTTCAACCTGACGCCGAAGGCACTGCCGCTGCAGCTGGGCGAGGAGTTCGTCCCGGACGTGGCGATCTCGGGCGCGCACTTCGCGGTCTGGGGCGTGCTGTCGCTGGCGCTGCTTTACTTCGCCGGAGCGTTCTGACCATGACGCGCTCCAACAAGCCGATCGTCTGGGGACCGTTCGCGGCGGGCGGCACGCTGACCGCGTTTGTGACGCCGGCGCTGATCGTGCTCACGCTGCTGGCGGGGCTCGGCTACGCCCCCGAACTGCTCGGCTACGATCGCCTGCACGCCTTCATGGGCCACTGGCTGGTCAAGCTCGCGGCGATCGCCGTGGTGTTCGTTTCCCTCTGGAGCTCGGCGCACCGGTTGCGCATCACCTGCTACGATCTCGGCCTGCGCGCCGACATGCTGGTGGCTACGGTGGTGTACGCCGTGGCGCTCACGGGGGCGCTCGCCGCGGCCGTGTTTCTCGCGGGCATCTAGGATATTGACAGGGCCGGTCGCGGGCCTAAACTTGCGGCGCAGTCACACAATCTGATGAGGGGACGCGGGAGATGAATCCACCGCCCGTTGCCGCGCGCGAGCTGGCGCGGGAAGAGCGCTTCAATCTGGTCTGGACGCGCGAACTCAACCAAGTGTTCGCCGACGTCGCGCCGTACTACGACCGCGCCAACTACGTCGCCAGCCTGGGTCTGTGGGACTGGTTCCTGCAGAAATTCATGAACACGGTGGACATCCGGCCCGGGGAACGGGTGCTCGACGTCTGCGCCGGCACCAACGCCATCGGCATCGCGCTCCTGAAGCGCGAGCCGACGCTCGAGGTGCACGCCATCGACCGCAGCCGCGAGATGCAGGAGGTGGGCCGGCAGCGGGCCGAGGCCCGGGGTTTTCGCATCCACAGCACCATCGAGGACGTGCACACGCTGCCGTTCCCGGACAACCACTTCGACGCCGTAACGCTGCAGTTCGCCTCGCGCCACCTGCGCGTGAAGCGTGTCTGGGGCGAGATCCTGCGCGTGCTCAAGCCCGGTGGTCGCTTCCACCACTGCGACATGCTGCGCCCGGCGAATCCGACCGTCGAGACGCTGTATTACACCTACCTGCGCTTCTGCCTCTGGTTCACGGGCTTCGTCTTCCGCAGCGGTCAGCCGGCGCTCAACTGCAAGGAATACTTCATCCACGCGCTGCAGATGTTCTATTCCGCGGACGAGCTCTCGCGCGTGCTCGAGGAACTGGGCTACTGCAACGTGACTTCGAAGTCCGTGTTCTCGGGCATGATGGGCTTCCACCGCGCAGTCAAGCCGCAGATCCGCTAGCCGCCCCGGCGCCATGGATCGCGCGGGGGCGCTGGCCGGGCTGAACCGGCGCCTCCTCGAATCCTTCAGCCGCCGCACCACGGACGCGCTGCGCGCCATCCTGCCGCTGCGCCTGGCGCTGCCGCGCATCGAGCCGTTCCTCGCGCTGAACGTCGCCAAGGAAGTGCGCAAGGACGCGATCGTCATCCGGCGCGCGGCGCAGGCACTGGCGCGGACAGCGCCGCCGGATGCCGCGCTGGCGCGGCAGATCCTCGAGGAAGTGCGCGCGATCGACCGCGAATTCCTCGGCGCCACGGCGCGCTTCCCGGTGCGCATCGAAATCCCCTACGCGCGCATCGATCCGCTGCGGCTGCGGCGCATCGGGCGCGGACTGGACCTGGCGTACCGCATACTCGAAAGCTGGCGTGACGGCCGCAGGCTGCGCGAGGCGCTGGCCCGCGAAGAACTCGAGCGGCGCCTGCGCGAGCTGCTCGAGCTCTACGCCGAGGAGACGCAGGCGCTGAGCCACTCGGTGCAGCTGCCGGGACTGCTCGCGGCATTGCGCGAGCGGCTGGCGCGCGGCCTGCAGCGCGTGATGAACGAGGCGGCACTGCAGCTCGCGCGGGAAACCGCGCACGCCGTGCACCGGCAGCGGCCCGCCGCGAGCGGCTGGCGGGACTCGCGCCGGTGAGCCTGCGCGTGCCGGCGTCGCTCGAGCGCGGCCTCGCGCTCTACCGCACGATGGCGCGCATCCGCGCCTTCGAGAATGCCGCCGAGGAAGCGTCGAAGGGCGGCGTCGCGGCCTTCGGCGCGAGCCTCGCCCAGGCCCCGGTGCGCGGCCCGCTGCACCTGTCCACGGGACAGGAGGCGGTGGCCGCGGGCGTGTGCGCGCAGCTCGCACCGGCGGACCTCATCACCTCGACGCATCGCGGCCACGGCCACACCCTCGCCAAGGGCGCGTCGCTCGCGCGCACGCTGGCGGAGCTGTTCGGGCGCGCGAGCGGCTTCAACGGCGGCAAGGGCGGCTCGATGCACATCGCGGATTTCTCCGTCGGCATGCTCGGCGCCAACGGCGTGGTCGCCGCCGGAATTCCGATCGCGGTGGGCGCCGCGCACGCGCTCAGGATCCACTCGCGGCCCGAGGTCGTGGCCTGCTTTTTCGGCGACGGCGCGATCAATCGCGGCCCGTTTCTCGAAGGGCTCAACTGGGCGCGGATCCACGACTTGCGCCTGCTGTTCGTCTGCGAGGATAACCGCTGGTCGGCGACCACCGCGAGCGCAGCCATGACCGCAGGCGAAGGCGCACTGGCGCGCGCCAGGGGCATCGGCCTCGAGGGCGCGGCGGTGGACGGCAACGACGTCTTCGCCGTGTTCGATGCGGCGGGCGAGCTGCTCGCGCGCGTGCGCCGGGGCGAGGGGCCGCAGCTGCTGCACGCCATCACCTACAGGGTGAAAGGCCACGTCTCCGTCGATCCCGCCACGTACCGGGATGGCGAAGAAGTCAGCCGTGCGCTCGAGGATGATCCGATCCTGGCCGCGGCCGCGCGCTTGCGCGAACTGGGCGCCGGTGCCGGCCAGCTCGATGCGATCCGGGGCGAAGCCGAGGCCGAAGTGGCCGCCGCGCTCAGTGCTGCCGCTGCGGCGCCGTGGCCCGACCCACGCGCGGCTTATACCGACGTGCAGGACAGCGGGGCCGGTCGATGGCGCGGATGAATTACGCGCAGGCCGCCTGTACGGCGCTCGACCGGGCGATGGCTGCGGACGCGCGGGTCGTCGCGCTCGGCGAGGATCTCGGCCGCGGCGGCATCTTCGGGCAGTATCGCGGGCTGCAGCAGAAATTCGGCGCCGCGCGCGTCATCGACACGCCGATTTCGGAGGCCACCATCATGGGCGCAGCCGTCGGCATGGCGCTCGCCGGCCTGCGGCCCGTGGTCGAGATGCGCGTGGTCGATTTCGCGCTCTGCGCGATCGACGAGATCGTGAACCAGGCGGCGAAGGCGCGCTTCATGTTCGGCGGC
>SCUH01000028.1 GCA_004298295.1 Betaproteobacteria bacterium
CGGCACAGCCGCTGCACCGCCGCGAGAATCGCGTTGTCGCCGCAGCCGCTGCACCAGCGCGGCACGCCGCTCTGGTAGTCCTCCAGCTCGAAGCGCTCCTCGCAGAGCTCCAGCAGGCAATCGGTGGCGAGCATGTTCATGCAGTCAGTCCTTGGTTCATGACTTCAGCTTGGCCGTGAGCACGCGCCGGATGGTGCTCGGCTTGATCGGCTGGCCCTTGACCTCGCCATAGCAGTCGACATCGACCAGGTAGCGCGCGCGCAGCAGCATGGCCAGCGTCGAGTAGCGGCGGTTCGATTCGTCGATGATTTCGTCCTCGGGGCGGTCGCACCAGTTGCCTTCGACCGTCATCACCTTCCCGAAGCCCTGCATGATCTCCTTGATGCCGCCGGGCAGGGGCTGCAGGAAGCGCAGATGCATGGAAGACACCTTCCTGCCCTCGTCGCGCAGCCTCTGCACGGCTTCCTCGATCGCCCCCTTGGTGCTGCCCCAGCCGATGACCAGAAGCTCGCCCCGCGGATCGCCGAACACGGGCGGCGTCTTGAGCGTTTTCTGCAGCGCCGCGAGCTTCAGGCTGCGGAAGTGGATGCTTTCCTCGTTGCTCTCGGGATCGTAGGCGACGTGGCTGGCGCGGTCGTGTGCCAGACCCGTGAGGGTGTGCATGCCGTTCGCCTGTCCGGGGATGAAGCGGCGCGCGAGGCCCGTGGCCGCGTCCCAGTCATAAGCCTTCATGCCCTCGGGCACGGCGCTCTGGTCGATCGGCGGCGCAATCCAGGACTCGCTGAACTGCGGGCGCGGAAACGGCTGCTGCGAGGTGGCGAGACTCGCGTCCGAGAGCACCACCACCACCATGTTGAAGGTCTCGGCGATCTTGCGCGCGGTGATGATCGAGTAGAAGCAGTCCTCGATGGTGGAGGGGGCCATCACCACCTTGGGCGCGTCGCCGTGGCTGCCGTAGATCGCGGCCAGCGCGTCGCCCTGCTCGACCTTGGTCGGCTGCCCGGTGCTCGGCCCGCCGCGCTGCACGTTGACCACGACGAGCGGAATCTCGCCCATCACCGCGAGCCCGATCGCCTCCTGCTTGAGCGAATAACCCGGCCCGGAAGTGATGGTGACGGTGCATTTGCCGGCGTAGGAGGCGCCCACGGCGAAGGCGCAGGCGGCGATCTCGTCCTCGGCCTGGTGCACCACGCCGCCGACCTTCTCGAAGACGTCGGAGAGGTAGTGCGAGGCGGAAGTCGCGGGGGTGATCGGGTACATGGCGCAGATTTCCATCCCCGAGGCGAGCACCCCGAGCGCGAGCGCGGTATTGCCGTTGATCACGATTTTCGGCTCGGTGGCGCGCTGCGCCGGCGGAATGCGGAACTTGAAATCCAGGTTCGCCTCCGCCCAGGCATGCCCGGCGTCGAGCAGCTTGATGTTCTGCGCCACCACCGCGGCGTCCTTCTTGCCGAAAGCGAGCACGATCTGCTCGCGCGCGAGCGGCAGCTCGAAGCTGTACAGGCTGCAGAGCATGCCGAGCGCGAACATGTTCTTGCCGCGCTTGGCGTCCGCCACCTGCGCGCGGCATTCGCGCTCCATCGGAATTTCGATCACGCGATAGCCGGCGGCGAGGAGCTTGTCGTGCGTCTCGACGTAGGCCGCGGCGATCGCTCGGTCATCGTGCTCGCGCCACAGGTTCTCGAGCAGGATGATGCAGTCGGGCTTCAGTTCGCCGGCGCGCACGCGCCCGAGCAGCACCTGCTCGTTGAAGGCGACCACCAGGTCGGTTTCGTCGCCGCCGTTGGTCACCGGCCCGGCGCCGATGCGGATGCGGTTGCCGCTCGCGCCCGCGATGCTGCGTGCCGGCGGCCGGATCTCCGCAGGGATGATCTCGACCGTCCAGATGCCGTTGCCCATGCGCGCGGCAATCGAGCCGAGCGACTGGCCGCAGCGCTGCGCGCCCTCGCCCGAGTCGCTGATGATCTCGACGATGTGTTCCTTCAGCGTGGTCACCGTCTTGCGGGACTGCAGGGTGGAGACGTCGTTCATCGGTTCAGGAGTTCCTTGGTTCACCTGTCACGAAAGGACGCGACGGTGAGAATTTGAATTTCCCCGTTCTCGGCTTTTCGGCATGAATCTCGCCGAAAAGCCGAGATCTGAGGGAGATCCGGACACGCGCGTACCGAGTCGATGCGCCGGACCGAGTATGCGGTCACGCAAGGCATCTCAAGCCCTTACCCGCACGAAGTTGTGCTCGCGCGCATCGATGCCGAAGATCATGGGGCCGGCTTCCGCCGCGTCCGCGTCGCGAATGCCGAGATAGGCCTTCATGTTGCGCGCGGCCCTGCGGCCGGCGCCCATCGCCTCGATCACGGTCGCCGCGCCGGTGACGATGTCGCCGCCCGCGTAGACGCC
>SCUH01000299.1 GCA_004298295.1 Betaproteobacteria bacterium
ATCGTAGCCGTAGGTCAGCGGTTGCATCGGCGACTGCGCCGGAATCGCCTGCTGGCGCCGCAGCAGGCGGATCTCCTTGTCGATATCGGTGGCGAGGTTGAGCGCGCGCCGCAGCGCCACTTTTTCGGGGGTGTAGCCGCCGACCACCGGATCCTCCATGTTGAACACCGACATGGTCACGTCCGCCCCCGGGACGCGATGCAGCCCGATGCCGCGCTTGGCCAGATGCGGCGCGAGCCGGCCTCCCGGCACCACGAGGTTGGCGAAGTCGAGCGGCGTGCCGAAGAGGATGTCGTGCTCGCCATTGGCAAAGGCCAAGTAGCGCGGCTGGCTCTCGTCGATGATCGCGATCTCGATCCGGTCGACGAGCGGCAGGCGCCGGCCGCGCAGGCGCCGAGTGAGCTGCCGGCCTTCCGCGTCCGCCGCGTCCGGCTCGGCGTCGAACCGCATTTCCCGGAAGCGCGGATTGCGCTCCAGCACGAGCCGCGACGAGCGTCGCCATTCGATCAGCCGGAACGCACCGGTGCCGACCGGGTGCTCCATGATCCTGTCGCCGTAGTGCTCGACGACCTCGCGCGCCACGGCGCCGGCAATATCGCTCGCTGCCAGCGTATAGATGAAACGCGGGTCGGGCGCGGCAAGCTCGACCCGAAACGTGTAGCGGTCGAGAACCCGCAGTCCGGCAATGGCCACGTCGTAGTCGAACGCCTGCTTCGTCTTCAGGAGCCCTTCCCGGTACTCGTTCATCCCGACGATCCTGCGCACCATCCAGCGCGACGCGTACGGCGCCTTCCAGCGCGGGTCGAAGAAGCGCCGGTACTGGTACAGGTAGTCCGCAGCCGTGAGCTCGCGCTTCTGTCCCTTGAACGCCGGGTCATCGGCGAAGTAGATGCCCGGGCGGATGTGCACGGTGAAGACGCGCGAATCCGGAGACACTTCAGGCATCGCGGCGGCGGTATTCGGCCTGAGCTTGAACGGCCGAGCCAGGTGATCGTAGCGCAGCGGCGCCTCGAAGATGTGCGAGGTGACGATGCGCGAGTACAGGTCGCTGATCTGAACGGGATCGAAGCCGGTCTCCGCAGCAGGGAACGCGTAGCGCAGCACTTTCGGCGATCCCGCTGCCGCTGCGGCGCGCCGCGCCGGTATTGGCAGCGAACCCGCAGCCAGCAACAGCCGGCGGCGGCCGGGCAGCGCCGGCGCCGTTCCTGCCCGCTCAGCGCGCCGCGCGCCCCTGGGCATCCGGGTCGATGTCCACGAACTTCCAGAAATCGCGCAGGAAGATGTTGCGGTGATAGCCGATCACCCAGGGATGCGCGAGATCCGTGAAGACGCGGTGCACGTGGACCTTGTAGGGCATGTAGGCGATCATCAGCTTCTTCGCTTCGCTCATCAGCGCCTCGCGCTCTGGACCGTTCGGCAGCACGCGCTGCGCCGCGTAGACCTGGTTGAACCGCGGCAGGTCGAAGCGCGCGTGGTTGGCCTGCCCTCGGTTCGGGCCGTAGCCGAGCGCAAGAAACGTGTCGGCGTCGGGCGAGGTTGCGCTCCAGCCCACGCCCCACATCATCAGTTTTCCGGCGCGCGACGCCTTCAGGTTCTCGGGCCACTTGGCGGTGCGGAACTCCATGCGCAGGCCGATCGCATCCATGTTCTTCTTCCACAGCTCGATCAGCTGCCGCGAGTTCTGGTCTGGCTGCGTCGAGTATTCGAGAACCAACGGCGCGCCGTCCGGCTGCTCGCGCCAGCTGTCGCCGTCGCGGTCGACATAACCGTACATGTCGAGCAGCGCTCTTGCCTTGGCGCGGTTGAACTCGCTCATCTCGGAACGGAATTCGGGGTCGTAGCCCCAGACACCCGGCGCGACCGATGACTGTGCCGGCACGGCCTGCGACTTCCTCACCAGGCGGATTTCCTGCTCGACGTCGACCCCCAGGCTGATCGCGCGCCGCAGCGCCACGTTTTCCGGCGCATAGCCGCCGACCACTGGGTGCTCCATCGCGAAATACGAGACGGAGACGTCCGCGCGCGGGTAGCGCACCATGCGGATGCCGCGCTTGCGCAGGTTCGGCGCGAGCTGGTTGTTCGGCAGCGCGAGGTTCACGAAATCGGTCGGCACTTCCTCGATCAGGTCATGCTCGCCGTTGAGGAAAGCGAGCCAGCGCGGCTGGTTCTCGTCGACGATGTATACCTCGACGCGGTCGATCATCGGCAGGCGGCGTCCCTTCAGGCGGCGCGCGATTTCTTGGGCCTGCGTGTCGGCAGCGGGTGGATCCTCGTCGTAGAACTCGGGCCGGTAGTTGGGGTTCTTCTCCAGCACCATGCGCGAGCTGCGCTTCCACTGCGCGAGGCGGAACGGCCCGGTGCCGACGGGTTTTTCCATGACCTTGTCGCCGTAGGCCTCGACCACCTCGCGCGCCACCGCACCGAGGAACGAGCCGTCCGCGAGGTTGTAGATGAAGCGCGGGTTCGGCTCCCCGAGGCGGATGCGAAGCGTGTAGCGGTCGAGCGCGCGCACGCCCTCGACGGCGCGGTCGTAGTCGAACGGCCGCTTGCCGGCGAGCGCCTCGCGGCGCAGCTCGGACAAGCCGACGATCCTGCTGTTCTCCAGCAGGTACAGATTCGGGCTCTTCCAGCGCGGGTCGTAGTGCCGCTTGATGGAATACGCGTAGTCCTCGGCCGTCAGCTCGCGCTTGACCCCCTTGAACGCAGGGTCGTCGTCGAAGTGGATGCCGGGGCGGATGCGAAGCGTGAACACGGTGTGATCCGGCGAGACCTCCGGCAGCGCGGCGGCCGTGTTGGGACGCAGCCGCACCGGGCGGGCGAGAAACTCGAACGCGAGCGGCGCCTCGAAGATGTTCGCGGTGACGATGCGCGAGTACAGGTCGTTGATCTGCGCCGGATCGAAGCCGCTCTCGGCAATGCGAAAGGCATAGCGCAGCACCTTGGGCTCGGCGGCGGATGCGATGCCGGTCGCCGCGGCGGCCAGCGCGAGCACGGCTTGCGCAGCGAGACGGGCGATGGACTTGCGGCAATTCATGGGGCGACGCCGGTGCGATTTTGAGCATAATACGCACTTTCGCGCGCTGCCATGCAGCCGCGCCCGCCATCCACCAGGGCTCCATTGACCGCGTACATCGTTCGACGCACTTGGCAGATGATCCCGACCCTGGCGGGCGTCATTCTCCTGGTGTTCTTCCTGTTCAAGTCCTTTGGCGGCGATCCGGCCGAGATTCTCGGCGGGCTGCTCGCCACGCCGGAACAGATCGAAACGATCCGCGAACAGCTCGGGCTCAACCGCCCGCTCTGGGAGCAGCTCTGGATCTTCGTGCGCCAGATCCTCACCTTCGACTGGGGCCGCAGCTGGGCGACCAGCGAAGCGGTCTCGAATATTTTTGCCACGCGGCTGCCGGCGACCCTGACGGTGATGCTGCCGATCCTGGTGCTCGAGATCGCTCTCGCCGTGCCGCTCGCGCTCGGCGTCGCCTTCGTGCGCGGCACCCTGACCGACCGCGGCATCATGGTGCTCACCACGGTGGCGCTGTCGATCTCGTTCCTGGTCTACATCATCATCGGCCAGTGGCTGTTCGGTTTCTACCTGGGCTGGTTTCCGGTGCAGGGCTGGAGCGACAGCTTTTTCGTCAACCTGAGCCGCTACGCGGTGCTGCCCATCGGGCTCGCGGTGATGGTGAGCCTCGCGCCGCAGCTGCGCCTTTACCGCAGTTTCTTTCTCGACGAGATCGGCCACGACTACGTGCGCACCGCGCGCGCCAAGGGCCTCACCGAGCGGCGCATCCTGCTGAAACACGTGCTCCGGAACGCCATGATCCCGATCCTGACCAATGTCGCGGTGGTGCTGCCGGGGGTGTTCGTCGGCTCGTTCCTGATCGAGGTGTTCTTCTCGATCCCCGGGCTCGGGCGCGAGGTGCTGCTGGCGGTCAACCGCAGCGACTATCCGGTGATCCAGGCGGTCACCGTGTATCTGGCCGCGCTCACCATGGTGATCAATCTGCTGGCCGACGTGCTCTACAAGGTCGTCGATCCGCGGGTGGTGCTCAAGTGAGCGCAGTCATCCCGCGACCGCAGGCCGTTGCCGCCGCGCCGGCGCGCTCGCCCGGCGTCTGGCGCGCGGCCTGGCAGCGCCTGCGCCACGACCGTGTCGGCGTGGTCTGCCTCGGCGTGGTAGGTGCCTTCGCGCTGCTCATCCTGTGCGCGGCGCTCGGACTGGTGGCCTCCGACTGGCAGCGCGAGACCGGCCTGCCGTATGCGCCCCCGACCCTTCTCGGGCCGGACCAGGGCGAGGCGCAGCAGGCGATCGCATTGCCCAAAGGCCCGCCCGTCGACCTGCGCGACGTCGATCCGCTCGCGCCGCGCTACGCCGAATGGCAGGAGCGGGCTGCGAAATTCCAGACTGCCGAGGCGGTCAAGTCCGCAACGCTGCCGTTCGGTGGCGACCGTCTGGGCCGCGACGTGCTCGCCAAGGCGATCAAGGGCGCGCAGGTCTCGATCTTCGTCGGTGTGTCGGCGGCGCTGCTCGCCACGCTCATCGGTACCGTGCTGGGGGCGCTCGGCGGTTACGCGGGCGGCCGGGTCGGCGATTTCCTCGAGTGGGTCTACAACGTATTCACCTCGATTCCCGACATCCTGCTGATCTTCGCCTTCGCCGCGGTGTTCGGGCGCGGCATCGAGACGGTGGTCCTGATCCTCGGCCTCGCCGGCTGGACCGGGATGTACCGGCAGGTGCGCGCCGAGTAC
>SCUH01000300.1 GCA_004298295.1 Betaproteobacteria bacterium
CAGATCCCGCTCGTGTTCGCCATCGGGCAGGCGCTCGTCGTGCTGGTCGGCACGCACGTCGGTGCGAACCGCCTGCAGCGCGCCAAGCGCATCGCCTGGACCGGCGCGGGCCTCGCCGCGTCGGTGTCGGCGCTCATCGGCCTCGGCGCGGCGCTGTTTCCCGCCGCCTGGATCACCTTGTTCAGCCCGGATCCCGCGGTGCTCGAGGCCGGCAGCCAGTATCTGCGCATCGTCGGGCCGCTCTACCCGCTGTTCGGCATCAACATCGCGCTCTACTTCGCCTCGCAGGGCCGCGGTCGCGTCGGCTGGCCGGTGTTTGCCGGAACGATCCGCCTCGTGATCGTGGTCGCAGGAGGCGCGGCCGCGGTAGCGCTCGGCGCTCCGCTCTGGACCCTGTTCGCGCTGCTCGCGCTCGGCATCGCGGTGATGGGCTCGGTCACCGCGTGGGCGGTGAACCGGTCAGACTGGAGCCGTTAGGCGAGGAATTCGATCAGCGCGTCGAGCACGGCGTCGGGCGCCTCGGCCATCAAGGAATGGCCGGACGATGCCAGCGTGACGGTGCGCGCGCCCGGGATCGCCCCGGCGAGGGCGCTTGCAGCGCGCGGCGGTGTCATCAGATCGCGCAGGCCCAAGAGGAAAAGCGCCGGACACCTGACCTTGGCCGCGCTCTGCAGGCCCGCGGCATAGTCGTTGCAGGCCTTGAGGCCCACGTGCAGCACGCCGGGCGCCAGCCGCTCGAGGCGCGCCAGCGTATCGCCATACATCCACATACCGGGATAGGGATTGCCGCCAAGCGGCACTTCCGGGGCATGGCCCCAGATGGTTTCCATGTCGTAAGCGGCGTGGTCGTTGTTGCGCGCGGCTTCGAGAAATGCGCTGCTCACCTTCATGGGGAACGCGGTGCCGATGAGCGCGATGCGCTCGACGCGGCCCGGATGGTGTGCGGCGCATTCGAGCGCCGTGAGCGAGCCCATCGAATGGCCCACGAGGCTCGCGCGGGCGATGCCCGCGGCGTCGAGCACGCGGATCACCCAGGCGGCAAGCGCCTCGATCGAAGCAAGCGCCGGCCCCTCGGAGCGCCCGTGGCCCGGGAAATCCGCCGCGAGCACGTTGCGGCCGTGATAGCCGAAGTAGCGGCTCTGCAGCGCGAACCACGAATGGTCGAGCCCCGCGCCATGGAGAAACACGACCGTCGCTTTTGCCGGAGCGAGCGCGTGCGCAGCGGTGTAGGCGAACGCGGTCCTGCCGTCGACGACGAAGTTCACTGCGCCGCCTTCAGGCCGCGCTCGAGATCGGCGATCAGGTCGTCGACATCCTCCAGCCCCACCGAAAGCCGCACCGTGCCGGCGCCGATCCCGGCATTCCTCAGGTCCTCGTCCGACATGCGGTAGTGCGTCGTGCTCGCCGGATGGATCACCAGCGACTTGGCGTCGCCGACGTTGGCGAGGTGCGAGAACACGCGCAGGCTTTCGATGAAGCGCCGGCCGCCCTCACGCCCGCTCTTCAGGTCGAAGGAAAACACCGCGCCCGCGCCGCGCGGCAGCAGCCGCTGCGCCAGCGCGTGGTCGGGATGGTCGGGCAGCTCCGGATACATCACCTTCGCCACCCCCGCGTGCGCGGCGAGAAAAGCCACCACCTTGCGCGCATTCTCGACGTGGCGCGGCATGCGCAGGTGCAGCGTCTCGATGCCCTGCAGGATCTGGAACGCCGTCATCGGCGCCATGCAGGCGCCGAAATCGCGCAGCCCCTCGCGCCGCGCGCGCAAGAGAAACGCCCGCGTGCCCGACTCTTCCTCGAAGTCCATGTCGTGAAAGCCCGCATACGGCGCGGTGAGCTGCGGAAACTTGCCGCTCGCCTCCCAGTCGAAACGCCCCGCATCGACGAGCACGCCGCCGATCACCGTGCCGTGGCCGCCGAGAAACTTGGTCGCCGAGTGATACAACAGGTCGGCACCGAGCTTGAACGGCTGCATCAGGTACGGCGTGGTGAAGGTGGAATCGATCAGCAGCGGCACTCCGGCCGCATGCGCCACGGCCGCCACTTCCGGGATGTCGAGCACGTCGAGCCCCGGATTGCCGAGCGTCTCGCCGAAAAGGAGCCGCGTATTCGGCCGCAGCGCCGCGCGCCAGGCGCCGAGGTCGCGCGGGTTGACGAAAGTGGTCTCGATGCCGAAGCGCCTGAGCGTGTAGCCGAGCAGGTTGTGCGAACCGCCGTAAAGCGAGCCTGAAGCGACCACGTGCTGGCCGGCATCGAGCAGGGTCGCGATCGCGAGGTGCAGCGCCGCCTGTCCCGAAGCGGTCGCGATCGCGCCGACGCCACCTTCGAGCGCCGCCATGCGCTCCTCGAGCACCGCCACCGTAGGATTGGAAATGCGCGAGTAGACGTGCCCGGCGCGCTCCATGTTGAACAGCGACGCCGCGTGCTCGCTGCTGCGGAACACGTACGACGTAGTGGCGTAGATCGGCACCGCGCGGCTGCCGGTCGCCGGGTCGGGCGATTGCCCGGCGTGCAGCGCGAGCGTGTCGAAGCCTGGATACTTCGGTCCGGCCAAGTGCCCGCAGCCGCTGGTTAGTGTAGGTGCTTGCGCGCCGGGCGCGTATAGGTCTCGAAGGCGCGCTCGGGCTTGACCGGCTGCGCGGCGCGCTCCTTCCAGTCGCGGTCGAACAGGCCGTTCACCACCGCGAGCACCTCGGCG
>SCUH01000301.1 GCA_004298295.1 Betaproteobacteria bacterium
CACCGCGCGCCACCACACCTTTTTCGAGATGCTGGGGAATTTCTCGTTCGGCGACTACTTCAAGCGCGACGCGATCCTGTTCGCCTGGGAGCTGCTGACGCAGGTCTACGGGCTGGCGCCAGAGCGGCTCTGGACCACGGTCTACGAGACCGACGACGAGGCCTACGAGCTGTGGACGCGGGTGATCGGCGTGCCGCCGGAGCGCTGCGTCAGGATCGGCGACAAGCCGGGCGGGCAGAAGTACCAGTCGGACAATTTCTGGCAGATGGCCGATACCGGGCCCTGCGGCCCTTGCAGCGAGATCTTCTACGACCACGGTCCCGGCATCGCCGGCGGTCCGCCCGGATCGCCGCAGGCCGACGGCGACCGCTACATCGAGATCTGGAACCTGGTGTTCATGCAGTTCAACCGCGACGAAGCGGGGGTGCTGCATCCGCTGCCCAAGCCGTCGGTCGACACGGGCATGGGCCTGGAGCGCGTCGCCGCCGTACTGCAGGGCGTGCATTCGAATTACGCCATCGACCTGTTCCAGGATCTGATCGGCGCCGCGGCGCGCGAGACCGGTTGCCGGGACCCGGCCAATCCCTCGCTCAACGTCATCGCCGACCACATCCGCGCCTGTGCCTTTCTCATCGTCGATGGCGTGATTCCGGGTAACGAGGGCCGCGGCTACGTGCTGCGCCGGATCATCCGCCGCGCCATCCGCCACGGCTACAAGCTGGGCCAGAAGCAGCCGTTCTTCCACGCCCTGGTGCCGGACCTCGACCGGGCGATGGGCGAGGCGTATCCGGAGCTGCGGCAAGCGGCGAAGCGGGTCGCCCAAGTGCTGAAGCAGGAGGAAGAGCGTTTCGCCGGCACGCTGGAGAACGGCATGGGCGTGCTCGAAAGGGCGCTCGCTTCCGGCGAAAAGCTGCTCGACGGCGAGACCGTTTTCAAGCTCTACGACACCTTCGGTTTTCCGGTGGATCTCACGGCCGACATCTGCCGCGAGCGCGGCGTGAGCCTCGACCTCGCGGGATTCGAGGCTGCGATGCAGCAGCAGCGCGAGCGCGCGCGCGCCGCCAGCAAGTTCACGGCGGCGGCGGGGCTGGAATATTCGGGCGGCAAGACCGAGTTCCATGGCTACGAGACGCTGAGCCTCGCGGGGCGGGTCACGGCGCTGTACCGGGAAGGCTCGCCGGTCGAAGTCCTGCGCGCGGGCGATACCGGCGTCGTGGTGCTCGAGCGCACGCCGTTCTACGCCGAATCGGGCGGCCAGGTGGGCGATCGCGGCGATCTGGCGGGGTCGGCCGGCACCTTTGCGGTCGCCGACACGCAGAAGATCCAGCCCGAAGTCTTCGGCCACCACGGCACGCTCCGGGCCGGCGCGCTCAAGCTGGGCGATCGGGTCGAGGCGCGGGTGGACGTCGATGCGCGCCGGCGCACCACGCGCAATCACTCGGCGACGCACCTCATGCACAAGGCGCTGCGCGAGGTGCTGGGTGCGCACGTGCAGCAGAAGGGCTCGCTGGTCGACCCGGACAAGACGCGCTTCGACTTCGCCCACGACAAGCCGATGAGCGATCAGGAAATCCGCCAGGTGGAGCTGCTCGTGAACGGCGAGATCCTGCAGAACACGGCGACGCGCGCCCGGGTCATGCCGATCGAGGAGGCCACGCGCTCGGGCGCCGTCATGCTGTTCGGCGAGAAATACGGTGACGCGGTGCGCGTGCTCGATATCGGCTCGTCGCGTGAATTCTGCGGCGGCACGCATGTCGAGCGCACCGGAGATATCGGCGTGTTCAAGATTGCCGCCGAAGGCGGCGTCGCGGCAGGCATCCGCCGCATCGAGGCGACGACCGGCGACAATGCGCTCGCCTTGATGAACGAGCAGCTGCAGGAGTTCCACGCGGTTGCGAGGCAGCTGCGCGCTCAGCCCGGCGGCGGCATGGTGGAGAAGGCGGTGGCGGGCCTGCTCGAGGAAACGAAGGCGCTCGAAAAGGAACTCGCGCGCCTGAAGTCGAAGATGGCCGCCTCGCAGGGCGACGATCTCGCGTCGCAGGCACTCGAGGTGAAAGGCGCGCGCGTGCTCGCCGCCACCCTCGAAGGCGCCGACGCCAAGGCGCTGCGCGACACCGTCGACCAGCTCAAGCAGCGCCTTAAGTCGGCCGCGATCGTGCTCGGCGCCGCCGACGGCGGCAGGGTGTCGCTGATCGCCGGCGTCACGGCGGATCTCACCGGCAGGATCAAGGCGGGCGAGCTGGTGAATTTCGTCGCCCAGCAGGTCGGCGGCAAGGGCGGCGGCCGTCCGGACATGGCGCAGGCGGGCGGCAGCGAGCCGGCCAAGCTCGCGGCGGCACTCGGCTCGGTCAGGGCCTGGGTTGAGCAGCGCCTATAGCTTCTGCCCGCACTGCGCGCAACCGCTCGCGACGGGCGAGTACGGCGGCGCGACGCGGCTCGGCTGCGCCTGCGGCTTCGTGCACTGGGACAATCCCGTGCCGGTGGTGGCGGCGATCGTCGAGCACGAGGGCGGCGTGATCCTGGCGCGCAACCGCGACTGGCCGGAGAAGATGTTCGGCCTGATCACCGGTTTTCTCGAGAAGGGCGAAACCCCCGCGGCCGCCGTGGCGCGCGAGGTGACCGAAGAGCTGTCGCTGCAGGCGCTCGCGACCGACCTCGTGGGACTGTATCCCTTCGAGCGCCGCAACGAACTCATCATCGCCTACCACGTGCCGGCCGCGGGCGCGATCCGGCTGAACGAGGAACTGGTCGATTACCGGCGCATCGCGCCCGAAAAGCTGCGGCCGTGGGAGTTCGGCACCGGGCTCGCGCTGCGCGACTGGCTCGAAAGGAGACGCCCGCGATGAAGCGCCGCGGGCGGTTCGCGTGGGTCTCACCGCCCGGCGGGGCGCTCGCCAGCGCCGGCGGCCGGTGCTAATATCGCCGCCGATGGCTGCCTGGTGCGCGTTTTGGTTCTTTTATTTCCCCTGCCTGCTGGCGGACGGGACCGACTAGACGCAGCCTGCCGAATCCCGCAAGACCGCCAGCGCAGCGATGCCTGGCGGTTTTTTTTTTGCATTCACCCGAGACTGCCCATGACGATCAGCACCGAGCACTACCTTCCCCTCGTCCCCGCCGACAGGACCTCGCTCACCGACGACGAGCGCATCGAGAACATCGTTCCGCTGCCGCCGCCCGAGCACCTGATCCGTTTCTTTCCGATCCAGGGCACGCCGGCGGAAAGACTCGTCGCCGACACGCGCCGCGGCGTGCGCGAGATCCTGCACGGGCGCTCGGACCGGCTGCTGGTGGTGATGGGGCCGTGCTCGATCCACGACCCGGCGGCGGCGCTCGCCTACGCCAGCCGCCTGCTCGAGGAACGCCGGCGCCACGCAGGCGAGCTCGAGCTGCTGATGCGCGTGTACTTCGAGAAGCCGCGCACCACGGTCGGCTGGAAGGGACTGATCAACGATCCCTACCTCAACGGCAGCTTCCGCATCAACGAGGGCCTGCGCATCGCGCGCGACCTGCTGCTCAACATCAACCGCCTCGGCGTGCCGGCGGGCTGCGAATTCCTCGACGTGATTTCGCCGCAGTACATCGGCGACCTGGTGAGCTGGGGCGCGATCGGCGCGCGCACCACCGAGTCGCAGGTGCACCGCGAGCTCGCCTCCGGGCTGTCGGCGCCGGTCGGCTTCAAGAACGGCACCGACGGCAACGTGCGCATCGCGGTCGACGCGATCCTCGCGGCGCGCCAGCGGCACCATTTCCTCTCGGTGCACAAGAGCGGCCAGGTGGCGATCGTGGAAACGCGCGGCAACGACGACTGCCACATCATCCTGCGAGGCGGCCGGCAGCCCAATTACGACGCCGCGAGCGTGCAGGGCGCCTGCGAGGAGCTCGCCCGCGCCAAGCTGCCGCCGCGCCTGATGGTCGACCTGTCGCACGCCAACGCCGCCAAGCAGCACCAGCGCCAGATCGAAGTGGCGCGCGAGGTGGCCGGCCAGCTTGCCGCCGGCAGCCGCAGCATTGTCGGTGTCATGGTGGAGTCGAACCTGATCGAGGGCCGCCAGGAGCTGCAGCCGGGCAAGCCGCTGCGCTACGGGCAAAGCATCACCGACGCCTGCCTCGGCTGGGACGATTCGGTCGGCTTGCTGCAGACGCTGGCGCAGTCCGTGCGCAAGCGCCGCAGCACCGCGAAGGGCCGCCGCGCTTGAGGTCCCTTTCGGCGCGGGCGTGGTTCCTGCTCGCCCTCGCGGCGACGCTCGCGTTCCGCGCCTGGCTTTCGGTCGCGCTGCCGATCACGGGCGACGAGGCCTATTTCGTGCTGTGGGGCCGCAGACCCGACCTGGGGTTCTACGACCACCCGCCGATGATCGGCTGGTGGCTCGCGCCGCTGGTCGCGCTGTCGGATGCCGACTGGGTGGCGCGCCTGCCCGCGACGCTCGCGCCGGCAGCGGTGGCGCTCGCGGTGCGTGCTGCGCTCACGCGCTGGTTGGCAAGCGACGCAGACACTGCCGATCTCGCTGCCGCGGCGGTGCTGCTCGCGCCGATCAACCTGTGGAACGTGATCGTCACCACCGATGCGCCGCTGCTCGTCTTCGCCGCGGCCTCGCTGCTCGTTTTCCTGCGCGCGGTGCAGCGCCGCGCGGCGTGGCTGTTCTTCGGCGCGGGCGTGCTGCTCGGCCTGGCGTTCCTGTCGAAGTATTTCGCCGTGCTGCTCGGCCTGGCGTATCTCGCCTGGGCGGCGCAGGCGCGGCGCTGGAGCGCGCTCGGCCTGGTGATCGCCGGGGCGCTTCCGGCGGCGCTGCTCAACCTGTACTGGAACGCCAACGCCTGCTGGTGCAACGTCATGTTCAACGCCATCAACCGGCACGACGATGCCGGCTGGTCGGCGACCACGCCGCTGCTCTACGCGGCGTCGCTCGCCTACCTGGCGGCGCCGCTGCTGTGGTACCTGTGGCGCGCGCGCGTGCAGCTGCTCGCGCCGGGGCGGGAGAGCACGCATCGCGCGCTGCTCCTCGCCTGGCTGCTGCCGCTCGCGGTGTTTGCGCTGCTTTCGCCGGTGAAGCGCATCGGGCTGCACTGGCTGCAATGGCTCATTCCGGCGCTCGCGATCGCGCTGGCGCTGGTCGCGGCGAAACCCCAGCTCAGGGCGGTGGTGCGATTCTCCGCCGGGTTCGCGTTGCTGCACGTCGTCCTGGCCGGGGCCGTGGCGCTCGCGCCGCTCGAGCTCTGGAAGGACACGCGCCTGTATCCGCGCCTCGTATTCCTGGTCAAGGGGCCGGCGCTGGTCGAAGCGCTCCGGCCGCAGCTCGACGGCTACATGCTGGCCGCGGACAGCTACACCCTGGCGACACTGCTCGCCTATCACAGCCGGCGCGACGTGCCGGTGTTCGGTCCGGGGTCGTCGCACGCGCGCCACGACGACATCCTCACCGACTGGCGCGCCTACGCCGGCAAGGACCTGCTGATCCTGCGCCGCGAGCGTCCGCAGGAGCCGGAGTACCGGCCCTATTTCCGCGACGTGGAGATCGCGCCGCTCGAATTCGCCGGCACCCGGTTTCACGTCGTGCGCGGCCGCGGCTTTGACTTCGAGGCCTACCGCGCGCGCGTCCTCACGCAGGTGCGCGAGCGTTACTACCGCATACCGCGCGCACTGCCCGTGCGGCGTTGCTATTTCTTCGAGCGGTATTTCGCGGGATGAGCCGCGCGCGCGCGTTCCTCGAGCTGGCGCGCCCGCAGCAGTGGGCGAAGAACAGCTTCGTGCTGACGGGGCTGCTGTTCGGGCACGCCTGGCGGGACCCGCAGCTGATCGCGGCCGCGGTGGCGGCCACGGTCGCCTTCTGCCTCGCCTCGAGTGCGGTTTACGCGTTCAACGACGCGGGCGATGCGGCGCGCGATCGCAGGCATGCGCAAAAGCGCACGCGGCCGGTGGCGAGTGGCGTGCTCTCGGTGCGCGAAGCCTGCGTGGCGGCGGCGGTGCTCGGCGTCGCGGCACTTGCGGTGGCGCTTGCCGTGAGTCCACCGGTTGCCGGCATCGTCGCCGCGTACCTCGCGCTCAACGTCGCCTACACGCGCGGCCTCAAGCACGTCCCGGTGGTGGACGTGTTCATCATCGCCGCCGGTTTCATGCTGCGCCTGCTCGCCGGCACCGCCGGCATCGGCATCGAGCCCTCCAACTGGCTGCTGCTCTGCGGCCTGCTGCTCACGCTGATGCTCGGCTTCGGCAAGCGCCGGGCCGAACTGGAGACGCTGGAGGACGAGGCCGGAGAGCATCGCGCCGTGCTCGAAGACTACACCGCAGGGTTTCTCGACAAGGCCGTGCTGGTGTGTGCCGGCGGGGTGATCGTGTGCTACGCGCTCTACACGGTGGCCCCGGAGACGGCAGCGCTGCACGGCACCGAGCGGCTGGTGCTGACGCTGCCCTGGGTGCTGCTGGGGACGTTCCGTTACCTCTTTCGCCTCAACTACCGCGGCGGCGGTGGCGATCCGACCGACGAGCTGCTGCGCGACCCGGTGCTGGCCCTCGCCACACTGGGCTGGGCGGCGACGGTGTTCTGGCTGATCGGCTGAGGCATAATCGTCCCGCCATGGACGAGCGCCCGCAGCGGCTTGCGCACCTCGAGTATCTCGGCGACGCCGCGCAGTTCTCGGCGCAGCTGCACGCGCTCATTCCGCGCTGCGCGCTGCTGGAGCATTTCTCTCCGGCGGAGGTGCGGCTGCTGGCGCATTTCATGGACGTCTATCGCGCCGCGCCGGGCGCCGAGCTGCTGCGCGAGGGCGACGGCGGCGATTTCATGCTGATGCTGATCGAGGGCCGCGTCGAGGTGCGCAAGCGCGACCGCAGCGGCCATTCGCGCCCGATCGCGACGGTGGAAGCCGGCCGCACGCTCGGCGAGATGTCGATGATCGACGGCGCGCCGCGCTTTGCCAGCTGCGTGGCGCTCGAGCCGGTGCTGGTCGCGGCGCTCGACCGCGAGAACCTGGCGCGGATCGTGGTCGAGCAGCCGATGCTCGGCGCCAAGATCCTGATGGAACTGGTGCTGATGCTGTCGCAGCGCCTCAGGCTCACCAGTTCGCGGCTGCTCGAATCGCTGCAGGAATGGGACGCAGCGGTACCGGGTCCGCTGTAAGGCTGGGGACGAACGGCCCGACCAAGGCCGATTGCGGAACTTGAGGAGACGGCAATGCATGCCACACTGTCCCTGATGCGGCAGTACGGATTTCCGGCGCTCGCGCGGCGCCGCGTCGAGACGCTGCAGGTCAATCTCGGCTACCGCTGCAACCAGAGCTGCCTGCACTGTCACGTCAACGCAGGACCCCATCGGACCGAGATGATGTCGCGCGACACCATCGCGGACGTGCTCGCGTTTCTCGGCGTCTCGGGCGTGCGCCGGCTCGATGTCACCGGCGGCGCGCCGGAACTGAATCCGCATTTCCGCGAGCTGGTGTTGCGCGCGCGCGGGCTGGGCGCGCAGGTGATCGACCGCTGCAACCTCACGGTCCTCGAAGAGCCGGGGCAGGAGGGGCTGGCGGAGTTCCTCGCCGGGCAGCAGGTCGAGGTGGTGGCCTCGCTGCCGTGCTACCTGGAGGAAAACGTCGAGCGCCAGCGCGGCAAGGGCGTGTTCGAAAAGAGCCTGCGCGCATTGCGCCGGCTGAACGCGCTCGGCTACGGCCGCGAGGGCAGTGAGCTCGCACTGATTCTGGTCTACAACCCCCAGGGACCTACGCTGCCGCCGGCGCAGGCCGCGCTCGAGGCGGATTACCGGCGTGTCCTGCGGGAGCGCCACGGCATCGTCTTCACGCGCCTGTACACGCTCGCCAACATGCCGATCCAGCGCTTCGGCTCGACCCTCGTGTCCCAGGGGCAGTTCCAGCAGTACATGGCGCTGCTGCACGGCGCGCATCGCGAGCAGAATCTCGAAACCGTCATGTGCCGCAGCCTGGTTTCGGTGGACTGGCAGGGCTACGTCTACGACTGCGATTTCAACCAGATGCTCGGGCTGCCGCTCGCGCTGCCCGGCAGGCAGCGCGCGCACCTCTCGGACCTGATCGGCCGCGACCTCACCGGGCAACCGATCACGGTGCGCGACCACTGCTATGGCTGCACCGCCGGGCAGGGCTCGTCCTGCGGCGGCGCGCTGCATGATTGAGGTGCCGGGCCGCAGCTGCCCGGTGTCGTACCGCTACGGCGCGCAGGCGCTCGCCGCGTGCGCGGCCTTCGAGGCCGAGACGCTCTGGGTGGCGGGCGGCTTGTACGGCAACCGCTGCGCGCTCGAGCGGCTGCTCGAGCTGTACGACGCGGAGCCTGGCGAGAAGGCGCTCGTTTTCAACGGCGATTTCCACTGGTTCGATTGCGATGCCGCGGATTTTGCGGCCGTCGATTCGGCGGTCCTCCGGTACCTTGCCACGCGCGGTAACGTGGAAACGGAACTCGCGGACCCCGACGCCGCGGCCGGCTGCGGCTGCGGCTATCCCGACTGGGTGAGCGACGCGGATGTCGCGCGCTCCAACCGCATCCTCGAGCGCCTGCGCGGCGCGGCGGGCGCGCAGCCGCGCGCGCTGCGCTCGCTCGGCGCCTTGCCGATGTATCGCGCGGCCCAGGTGGCAGGCGAGCGCGTGGTCATCGTGCACGGCGATGCCGATTCGCTTGCGGGCTGGGGATTCTCGCAGGAGCGGCTCGCGACGCCCGAGGGCGTGGCTGCTGCGCGTGAGGCGCTGCGCGGCGCGCGCGCGCACATCATCGCCTGTAGCCACACCTGCCTGCCGGTGCTGCAGTCGTGCGGCGAAGCCGGCGCGATCGCGAATAACGGCGCCGCCGGCATGCCGAACTTCCGCGGCACGCGGTTCGGCTTGGCGACGCGCATATCGGTCAGGCCGCACTCCGGTGCGCTCCATGCGGCGCGCATCGGCCGCGCGTACGTCGAGGCGCAGCCCATTGCTTACGATCATGCGCGCTGGCTCGGGCGCTTCCTCGAGCTGTGGCCGCAGGGCAGCGATGCCCACGAGTCGTATCACCAGCGCATCGTGCACGGACCGGCCTACGATGCGCCGCGGGCGCTGCGCGCGGCATGAGCCGCCCGCGCCTGCTGCTCGCCGCGGCGCTCGCGCTCGCCGCCGCGGCGTTCTTCGCCTTCGGCGGCCATCGCTACCTCACGTTCGAGAACGTCAAGCAGCAGCAGGCGGGGATCGAGGCCTACTACCAGTCGCACCCGTGGCAGACGGTAATCGGCTACTTTGCGTTCTATGTCGTGGTCACCGCGGTCTCGCTTCCCGGGGCGGTGGTGATGACGCTCGTGGGCGGCGCCGTGTTCGGCCTGCTTTGGGGCACCGTGATCGTCTCGTTCGCCTCCAGCATCGGCGCCACACTCGCGTTTATTTCGGCGCGCTTCCTGCTGCGCGACTGGGTGCAGCAGCGCTTCGGTGGCGCGCTCGGCGCGGTTAACGCGGGCGTCGAGAAGGACGGCGGCTTCTACCTTTTCACCCTGCGCCTCATTCCCGCGATCCCGTTTTTCGCCATCAACCTGGCGATGGGGCTGACACCGGTGCGCACGTGGACCTTCTACTGGGTGAGCCAGCTCGGCATGCTCGCGGGCACGGTGGTCTACGTGAACGCGGGCACGCAGCTGGGGGCGATCGACTCGCCCGCGGGCATCCTGTCGCCGGGCCTCGTCGGCGCCTTCGTCCTGCTCGGATTCTTCCCGCTGCTCGCGAAGCGGATCGTGGCGTGCGTCGCGGCGCGCAAGGTCTACGCGCGCTGGACGCGGCCGGCGAGGTACGACCGCAACCTGGTCGTCATCGGCGCCGGTTCGGCGGGGCTGGTCGCCGCCTATATCGCGGCCGCGGTGAAGGCGAAGGTGACGCTCGTCGAGAAGCACCGCATGGGCGGCGACTGCCTCAACACCGGTTGCGTGCCCTCGAAAGCGCTGCTGAAGACCGCGCGTGTGCTCGCCACCCTCAAGCGCGCGAGGCAATACGGCCTGAAGAGCGCGAGCGCCGAGTTCGACTTCGCCGAAGTGATGGCGCGCGTGCAGCGCGTCGTGAGAACCGTCGCGCCGCACGATTCGGTCGAGCGCTACACCGGCCTCGGCGTCGAATGTCTGCAGGGCGAGGCGCGCATCGCCACGCCCTGGACGGTGGAGTTGAAGGGCGCCGACGGCGCGCGGCGGACGCTCGCGACGCGCTCGATCGTGATCGCGGCGGGCGCGCGTCCGTTGGTGCCGCCGATCCCGGGACTGGAGCAGGCGGGGTACCTCACCTCCGACACGGTCTGGGACCTGCGCGCGCTGCCGCGGCGACTGGCAGTGCTCGGCGGCGGGCCGATCGGCTGCGAGCTGACGCAGGCCTTCGCGCGCTTCGGCGCCCGGGTCACGCAGGTCGAGATGCTGCCGCGGCTTCTCGTGCGCGAGGATCCCGAGGTGTCCGAGATGTTGCGCGCGCGGCTGGCCGATGAGGGCGTCGACCTGCGCCTCGGCCACAAGGCGAAGCAGGTGCTCGCCGACGGCGCCGGGAAGGTGCTCGTGTGCGAGCACGCCGGGCAGGAGGTGCGCATCGACTGCGACGAGATCCTGGTGGCGGTCGGGCGCGTGGCGAACACGAGCGGCTATGGCCTCGAGGAACTCGGCATCCCCTTGAGCCGGGCACGCACCGTGGAGACCAACGAGTACCTGCAGACGATCTATCCGAACATCTACGCCTGCGGCGACGTCGCGGGGCCGTACCAGTTCACCCATACCGCGGCGCACCAGGCGTGGTACGCGTCGGTGAACGCGCTGTTCGGCGGTTGGCGCAGGTTTCGCGCCGATTACACGGTGATTCCCTGGGCGACCTTCACCGAGCCCGAGGTGGCGCGCGTGGGACTCAACGAAACCGAGGCGAGAGAGCGGAACATTGCGCACGAGGTCACTGTTTACAGCTTCGACGACCTCGATCGCGCGATCGCCGACGAGGAAGCGCACGGGCTGGTGAAGGTGCTCACGGTGCCCGGCAGGGACCGGATCCTCGGCGCCACGATCGTGGGCGAACACGCCGGCGACCTGATCGCGGAATTCGTCGCGGCGATGCGCCAGGGCTTCGGCATGAACCAGATCCTCGCCACGATCCACATCTATCCGACCCTGGCGGAAGCCAACAAGCATGCCGCGGGCGCCTGGAAACGGGCGCACGCGCCGCAGCGGTTGCTGCGCCTGGTCGAGCGCTATCACGCCTGGAGGCGCGGGTGAGGCGCCGGCTCGCGGTCCTGCTCGCGGCGCTCGCGCTGCCGGCGGCGGCACAGGGCTTGGATCATTCGCACCGCGCCTGGGACGCGCTGCTGAAAAAGCACGTCGTGCTGATCTCGGAGGGCAAGGCGTCGCAGCTCGACTACGCGGGCATGGCGCGGGACCGCGCCGCGCTCAAGGCCTACCACGACGCCCTGCAGCGCGTCGGCGAGGCGGAGTTCGCCGGCTGGCCGAAGGCGGAGCGCATGGCATTCCTGATCAACGCCTACAACGCGTTTACCGTGGCGAAGATCCTGCAGCGCTATCCGGACATCCGCTCGATCTGGGATTTCGGCAAGGTCTTCGGCAATCCCTTCAAGGACGACTTCTTCAGCCTGCTCGGCCGGCGGTTCACGCTCAACGGCATCGAGCACGAGACGCTGCGCAAGCCCGGCGCCTACGATGAACCGCGCGTGCATTTCGCCGTCAACTGCGCTTCAATCGGCTGCCCGATGCTGCGCGAGGAGGCCTATGTCGCCGGGAAGCTCGAGCGCCAGCTGGAAGAGCAGGCGGTGCGCTTTCTGTCCGACCGCACGCGCAACCGCCTGAGCGCCGACGGCCGCCTCGAAGTCTCGAGGATCTTCGACTGGTTCAAGCAGGACTTCGGCGCGCGCCAGCGCTATTTCGCGCGCTACGCGAAGCTCCTCGCCGACGATGCAGCGGGGCAGCAGCGGATCGCCGAAGGGCGCGCCGCGCTCGCCTTCCTGGATTACGACTGGACCTTGAACGACCTGAGGCGCTGAAGGCGTGCGGCTCTCAATCGTCGTTCCCGTGCTGGACGAAGCCCCGGGCATCGCTGCGACGCTGCAGGCGCTGCAATTACTGCGCGCGCGCGGTCATGAGGTGATCGTTGTCGATGGCGGCAGCGCGGATGGCACGCCGGCGCTCGCCGCGCCGCTTGCCGACCGCGTGATCGCCGCCCCGCGCGGCCGGGCGGTGCAGATGAACCGGGGCGCCGCGCTCGCCGCGGGCGAGGCGCTGGTGTTCGTGCATGCCGATACGCGCCTGCCGGCAGACGCCGACCGGCTCGTGGCCGGGGCACTGGCCGGCGACGGCCGCTGCTGGGGGCGGTTCGATATCCGCATCGAGGGCCGCTCGCCGCTGCTTGCGCTGGTGGGAGGGTGCATGAACCTGCGCTCGCGGCTCACCGGCATCGCCACCGGCGACCAGGCGATCTTCGCGACGCGCGAGGCGTTCGCGCGCCTCGGCGGCTTTCCCGAAATCGCGCTCATGGAGGACATCGCCTTCAGCCGGCGCGCCAAGCGCCTCTCGGCGCCCGCCTGCCTTGGCGCGACCGCGGTCACTTCGGGCCGGCGCTGGGACCGTTACGGTGTCGTGCGTACGGTCCTTTTCATGTGGCGGCTGCGCCTGGCCTTTTTCCTCGGCGCTCGCCCGGACGAGCTTGCGCGCCGATACGCCTCAAGAACCTGAAGCGGTCCTGATCGTCTTCGCGCGCGCGCCCGTGCCGGGCCGGGCGAAGACGCGTCTCGCCGCCGCGATCGGGGCCGAAGCGGCCGCGCAGCTGCATGCGCGCCTCGTCGAACGCGCGCTCGCCACGGCCATGGCTGCACGCGCAGGTGCGGTAGAGCTGCATTGCGCACCCGATGCAAAGCACCCGTTTTTCGCGCGCCTCGCGGCGCGCTACGGCGTGACGCTGCACGCGCAGGGGCGCGGCGACCTCGGCGCGCGCATGCATCGCTCGCTCGCGCGCGCGCTGCGCGGCGCCCGTGCAGCGGTCCTCTTCGGCTGCGACTGCCCCGTGCTGAGTGCGCGCGACCTGCGCCGCGCGGTGCGCGATTTGCTGGCGGGCGCGGACGCCGTGTTCGCGCCGGCCGCGGACGGCGGCTATGCGCTGGTCGGTCTGCGCCGCCGCGCGCCGGCGCTCTTCAGCGACATCCCCTGGGGCAGCGCGCGCGTCATGAGCACGACGCGCAAGCGCCTGCGCGCCCTGGGCTGGTCGTGGCGCGAGCTGCGCGAGGTCTGGGACGTGGATCGGCCGCAGGACTATGCGCGGTTGCGCCGTTCGCGCCTGCTCGGGCGATTGCCGTGATGCGGCGTCGCGCATTCCTCGGGGCCGTCGCAGCCGCGCTCGTTCACCGCACGGCGCGCGCGCTGTGAGAGCTGCGTCGGCTCAGATCGCGCCCGACTGGCGCAGCAGCTCGGCGACGCGCTCGGCGATTACCCGGTAACCCACGGCATTGGGATGGATCGGGTCGGACTTGTGCGCCGCAGTCCGGAGCACCTTGCCGATCACCGCAGCCTCGTAGGGCAGGCCGAACTCCTTCGCGATCTCGCCGTAGAACTCGGGCGGCGTGACCGTCAGGCCGGGCTCGGGCGTGCCGATCAGGACGACGTCCGCGCCGCGGCTCTTCGCGAGCCGGATCATGGCGCGCAGGTTTTCCGCCGCCTGGGACTGCGGCAGGCGGCGCAGGAAATCATTGCCGCCATGCAGCAGCAGGACGAGGCGCGGCTGGTGCTCGTCGATCGCCTCGGGCAGGCGCGCCAGACCCTCGGCGCTGACTTCGCCCGGAACGCCGGCGCGCACGACCTTGCGGCCGATCAGCTGCGACAGCTGCGCCGGGTAGCTTTCGTCCTCATTGGCGCCGGTGCCGTAAGTCAGGCTGTCGCCGAACGCCAGCACGATCGCATCGGGCGCGATTCGCTGCAGCCGTGGAGGTTTGTTGCAGCCGGCGGCGAACAGGGTCGGCGCGGCGAGCGCGGCAAGGACGAGCCACCGTGTCAAGACCCCGGGCGCCATGGGGCTGCATGCTACACTTCTTCGCACGCCACACAGAGGGCAGCGCGCCGGAGGAGACGGGTGAAAATCAAGGGACCGAAGGAGTTCTGGGCCGGGTTGATGTTCATCGCTTTTGGTCTGTTCTTCCTTGTCTGGGCGGTACTCAATTATCAGATGGGCAGCGCGGTGCGCATGGGCCCGGCCTACTTTCCCAGCGTGCTCGGCGGGCTTTTGGCGGTAATCGGCGCGTTTGTGCTGATCGACGCCTTCGTCGAGGTAGGGCCCAAGGTGCCGCGGTTCCACTTTCGGCCGCTGATCATGATCCTGCTCGGCTGCGTGGCGTTCGCCTACACGCTCAAGCCGCTCGGCCTGGTGGGCGCCACCGCCCTGCTGGTGTTCATCGGCGCATTCGGCGGCAACGAATTCAAGCTCCGGGAAGTGGCGATCCTGTACGTGGTGCTGGTGATTTTCTCGGTGCTGGTGTTCGTGAAGGGGCTGACGCTGCCTTTCCCGATCTGGCCGGCGTTCATGGAATAGGCGCGCAGCATGGACATCTTCGCCAATCTCGCGCTCGGCTTCGGCGTCGCGCTGACGCCCTTCAACCTGTTGATGTGCCTGATCGGAGTGCTGCTCGGCACGCTGATCGGGGTGCTGCCCGGCGTCGGACCGGTGGCGACCATCGCCATGCTGCTGCCGATCACCTTCAACCTCAACCCGATCGCGGCGCTGATCATGCTCGCAGGAATCTATTACGGCGCGCAGTACGGCGGCTCGACGACCGCGATCCTGGTCAATCTGCCCGGCGAATCGTCGTCGGTGGTGACGTGCCTCGACGGCTACCAGATGGCGCGCCAGGGCCGCGCCGGGCCGGCCCTCGCCACGGCGGCGCTGGGATCCTTTTTTGCCGGTTGCATTGCCACGCTGATCGTGGCGATGTTCGCGCCGCCGCTCGCCGAGGTGGCGCTGAAATTCGGTCCGGCGGAGTACTTCTCGCTCATGGTGCTCGGCCTGGTTGCGGCGGTGGTGCTGGCGCACGGCTCGCTGCTGAAGGCGATCGCGATGGTGATTCTCGGGCTGCTGCTCGGCCTGATCGGCACCGACGTCAATTCCGGCGTGCTGCGCTTTGCCTTCGGCATTTCGGAGCTCGCCGACGGCATCGGTTTCGTCACGGTGGCGATGGGCATGTTCGGGCTCGCCGAGATCATCGCCAACCTGGAGCACCAGGGCACGCGTGAGGTGTTTACCAAGAAGGTGACGCACCTGTGGCCGACCAAGGAGGACTGGAAGCGCATCTGGGCCCCGATTCTGCGCGGCACCTTCCTCGGTTCGGCGCTCGGCATTCTGCCCGGCGGCGGCGCGCTGCTCGCGTCTTTCGGCGCCTACACGCTGGAAAAGAAGGTGTCGAAGTATTCGCGCGAGTTCGGCAAGGGGGCGATCGAGGGGGTCGCGGCGCCGGAGTCGGCCAACAACGCCGGCGCGCAGACTTCGTTCATCCCGCTGCTGACGCTGGGCATCCCGTCCAACGCGGTCATGGCGCTGATGATCGGCGCCATGATGATCCAGGGCATCGCGCCGGGCCCGCAGGTGATGACCGAACGGCCGCAGCTCTTCTGGGGCATGATCGCCTCGATGTGGGTGGGCAACCTGATGCTGGTGGTGCTCAACCTGCCGCTCATCGGCATGTGGATCAAGCTGCTGACGGTGCCCTACCGGATCCTCTATCCGTCGATCCTCGTGTTCATGGCGATCGGCGTGTTCAGCCTCTCCAACAACCCCTTCGACGTGCTGCTGATGGGATTGTTCGGCCTGCTCGGCTACGTCTGCGTCAAGCTCGAATGCGAGCCGGCGCCGATGATCCTCGGCTTCATCCTCGGGCCGCTCATGGAAGAGAACCTACGGCGCGCGATGCTGCTCTCGCGCGGCGATCCGCTGACCTTCATCCAGAAGCCGATTTCCGCCGGCTTCATCATCGCCTCGGTCATCCTGCTCGTGATCATCGCGCTGCCCCAGCTGCGCAAGAAGCGCGCCGAAGTCTTCGTCGAAGAGGTATGAGGCAATTTCTCGCGTGCGTCGTGCTGCTCGCCGCCGCGGGCGGCGCCGCGGCGCAAGCCTGGCCCGCCAAGCCGATCCGGCTGATCGCGCCCTACGCGGCGGGCGGCCCGATCGACATCAGCGCGCGGCTGCTGGCACCCAAGCTGCAGCAGGCGCTCGGCCAGCCGGTGCTGGTGGAAAACCGTCCCGGCGCCGGCGGCAACATCGGTGCCGATTTCGTCGCCAAGAGCGCGCCCGACGGCTATACGCTGGTGATCGGCGCGATCGCCACGCACGCCATCAATCCCTGGCTGTTTGCCGCCATGCCGTACGACCCGATCAGGGATTTCCGCCCCGTCGCGCTGATCGTGCAGGTGCCTAACGTGCTGGTGGTGAACAACGAGCTGCCGGCACGCAGCGTGAAGGACCTGATCGCGCTGGCGAAAGCGCGGCCGGGCAAGCTCGATTTCGCCTCCGGTTCCACCGGCTCCACGGGCCATCTCGCGGGCGAGATGTTCAAGCTGATGACCGGCACCTACATGGTGCACATTCCCTACAAGGGCGCCGCGCCCGCGGTGACCGATCTCATGGCAGGACGCGTGCACCTGATGTTCGACAACCTCGCCAGCGCGCTGCCCAACGTGAAGGCGGGCAAGGTGCGCGCCCTGGCCGTCACGACGCGGCAGCGCTCGGGCTTCCTGCCCGAGCTGCCGACGCTCGACGAAGCGGGGCTGAAGGGCTTCGAGATGACGACCTGGTGGGGCGTGATGGCGCCGGCAAAGACGCCCGACGCGGTCGTGCAGCGCCTCAACGCGGAGATCTTCAAGGCGCTCGAGCTTGCCGACGTGAAAGAGCGCCTGCGCGCCATGGGCTCGGAAACTCCCGCGGTGCGCACGCCACAGGCGTTCAGCGCCTTCGTCGCCTCGGAGCTGAAGACCTACGGCGAATTGGTGAAGCGCTCGGGCGCAAAGCCCGATTAGTCCGTCTAAAGCACTGCGATCGTTTGCACTTCGATGAGGAACTGCTCGCCGACCAGCCGGTCGATGACGAGCAGCGTGTTCGGCGGGTACTTGCCGTCCGTGAACAGCTTCGGAAATTCGCGCAGCCGCCAGGCCATGAATTTCGGGATGTCCTGAGAGTGCACGAGATAGGTCGTGAATTGGACGACGTTCGCCCAGCCCGCGCCCGCAGCCGCGAGCGCCTTGCCGATCTGCGCGAACACGCCTGCGCACTGGGCGTCGAAATCGTCGCCCGGCGCCAGCATGCCGGCGATGTAGAGCGTCTCGGCGGCGTTCTTCACCCGCGTCATGTGGGAGTACTGGCCGAGCGGCTTGCCCAGCGCTTCGACGTTCTGGATCGTGATTGCGGCCATTTCCGGTTCTCCTATTCTTGGCGCGGCAGCAGCTGACGCGCGAGATCGACAAAATCGTCGGCGTTGCAATCGAAGGCGCGCTCGGGCCTGAGGTCGGCGCGCACCTGCGGGCCGTACTCGAACGGCCGGCGCACGAACGCGGTGCGCAGGCCGCAGGCCTTGGCGGCGTACAGGTCGTCCTTGTGAGCGGCGACCAGCATGAGTTCGCGCGGCGCGAGGCCGAGGAGCCGCGCCGCACCGAGATAGGTTTCCGGGTCCGGCTTGTAGTGGCCGAAGAGTTCCGCCGAGAGCACGCAGTCCCACGGCAGGCGCGCGTGCTTCGCCATGTCGACGAGGAGCGCGACGTTGCCGTTGGAGAGTGTCGCGAGGGTGAAGCCGCGCTTGAGCAGCGCCAGGCCGCGGCGCGCGTCGGGCCACGGCCGCAGCCGGTGCCAGGCCCGGTTCAGATGGTCCTTTTCGGCCTCGGTGAGGCCGGCGATGCGGAACTGCCGCAGCAGATCGTCGAGGATCCTGCGGTGCAGGGCATCGATCGTCGTCCAGGGGAACTCCCCCGAGCGCACGCGCGCCATCGCGGGCCGGTAGCCCGCGCGCCAGGCGTCTGCGAACGCGGCCCAATTGACGCGCAGCGGCTTCGCGCGCCCGAGCTGGCGGCCCTCGCGAATGATCGAGCTGCGCCAGTCGACCACGGTGCCAAAGACATCGAACGCCAGGGCGCGGACCTGGTTTTGCCGGGTACGCATGAGTCTTACTGTAGCTGCACCGTTCCGGTCACCGTCACGGCGATCCGCGTGGCGCCGGCTTCGAGCGCAGGCGCGGCGGCTTCCGCCGCCATGGCGCGCATCGCCAGTGGCCGCGGCGGCATCGGTCCGCCGCCCGAAAGGTTCAGGTCGCGCAGCCGGTAGCCTTTGGCCTTGAGCGCGTCGCGCGCGAGGCGGGCGCGTTCCTCGAACGCGGCGATCGCCTCCGCCAGCAGCGTGTTCTCCGCCTGCCGCCGCGCTTCGCCGGAGACGCCGTGCGCGAGCTGCGCCACGGTCAGGATCGACTGCAGCTTGCCGATCAACTCCGTGGCGGCGCCGAAATCGGACGCTTCGAGCCGCAGCTCCTGCCGCACACGCCAGCGCGCGATGCGGTTCTTGTCGTAGACCGGGTAAGTCTGGTAATTGCCCGAGCGCGCCTTGACGCTGGGGTAAGCGCGCGCGAGCTCCAGCGCCCGCCGCATCGAGCGGTTGACGCCTTCGGCAAGCGGCGCCGGGTCGGCGCCTTCGGCCTCGGCCGCAAGCGTCGCGAGCAGCGTGTCGTTCGGCACTTCGCGCTCGGCCTGTGCCGAGAGCGTGACCAGGTTGAAGAGCGCCGGCGAGGGCTCCTGCCCCTGAGCCGGCAGCGCCGCGAGCAACCCCGCCAGCCATGCGGCACGCAGCCTCATGTCTTGCGCTCGTGCTGCCAGAGGACGTCGTCGCGGCCGGCACTGCGGTTGAACACGCGTCCCAGCACGAACAGCAGGTCCGACAGCCGGTTGAGATACTGGCGCAGCGGCTCGTCGACCCGCTCCTCGCGGCCGAGCGCGACCACGCTGCGCTCGGCCCGCCGGCACACCGTGCGCGCGAGATGCGCGGCCGCGGCGGCGCGCGTCCCGCCCGGCAGGATGAATTCCTTGAGCGGCGCGAGCGCGGCGTTGTGCTGCGCGATCAGGGCCTCGAGGCGCGCGACCTGCGCTTCGCCAACCATGCGGTGGCCCGGAATGCACAGCTCGCCGCCGAGATCGAACAGATCGTGCTGCACCTGAGACAGGGCCTCGCGCGCGCTCGCCGGCACGTCTTCGGCGAGCACCAGGCCGATCGCCGAGTTGAGCTCGTCGACATCGCCGAGCGCCTGGATGCGCGGCGTATCCTTCGCCACGCGCGTGCCGTCGCCGAGTCCGGTATCGCCGGCATCGCCCGTGCGCGTGGTGATTTTCGATAGCCGGTGGCCCATGGCAGGAGCAGAATTATAGGCCCGCCCGATGCGGGCCCATGGAGGCTGACATGACAGCGAAAATCCGCAAGCTCGGCTACTACTCGATGAAGGTTCCCAATCGCGCCGGCGCCGGCGCCAAACTGCTGGAAGCGCTCCGGCTCGAAGGCGTGAATCTGCTCGCCTTCACCGGTTTCCCGGAAGCCGGCGGCGCGCAGGTCGATTTCGTGCCCGAGAGCGACGCCGCCTTCCGGCGCGCGGCGAAGCGCGCCGGGATGAAGCTCTCGGCGCGCAAGACCGTGTTCCTCGTTCAGGGCGACGATCGCCCGGGCGCGCTCGCGGGCGCCATGGGCAAACTCGCCGCGGCGCGCATCAGCATCACCGCGCTCGACGCCGTCACCGCGGGCAAGCAGCGCTTCGGCGCGATTCTCTGGGTGAAGGCGAAGGACGTGACTCGCGCGGCGCGGGTGCTGGGGGCCAAGGCGGGCTGAGCTTGCCGGCGCAAAGTCTGGGACCGGTGCGAACTTGATTTCCCCCGTTCTCCGGTTTTTTGGATCGAGCGCATGCGCTCGATCCAAAAAACCGGAGATCATGGAAAATTCAACTGCGCGCCTGCCTCGATCATATCGACGAGGATCCCCGCCGCCCGCTCGCACTGCTCGCGCGACACATCGAGGTGCGTGACGGCGCGGATGGTGCGCGCGTCGAACGCAAACACCAGCACGCCGCGCTTCGCCGCGCGCGCCACGACCGACGGCGCATCCGGCGCGCCCTCGGCAAGACGGAAGACGAGGATGTTGGTCTGCACCGCTTCCGGGTCGAGCAGGACGCGCCGGCTGCCGGCGAGCCGCTCGGCGATGCGCCGCGCGTTGGCATGGTCTTCGGCGAGCCGCGCCAGATTTTCGTCGAGCGCATACAGGCCCGCCGCGGCATAAAAGCCGACCTGGCGCATCGCGCCGCCGGACATCCGCCGGTAGCGCTGCGCCGATTGGATCAGCTCGCGGCGGCCGGCGAGGAGCGAGCCGCCGGGCGCGCCCAGGCCCTTCGACAGCGCCACGCCGACGAGATCGAACGGCGTCGCCAGTTCCGCCGGGATGCGCCGGCTCGCGATGGCGGCATTCCACAGGCGCGCGCCGTCGAGATAGGTGGCGACGCCGCGCGCGCGCGCGGCGGCGCAGATGCGTTCGGCTTCAGCCTGGGGAAAGATCACGCCGCCCGAGCGGTTGTGGGTATTCTCGATTTCGATGAGCGTCGTGGGCGGATAGATCACGTGGCCGCGTGGCTTCAGCGCGGCCAGCATTTCGGACTCGGTGAACGTGCCGTTGCGGCCGATCTCGGTAAATTGCACCCCGGCGTTGGCCGCCGAGCCGCCGGTTTCGTGCCACACGGCGTGGCATTCGCGGCTCACGATGACGTCGTCGCCGGGCCGCGTCAGAACGCGCAGCGCCACCTGGTTGGCCATGGTCCCGCTCGGCAGCCAGAGCGCCGCCTCCTTGCCGAGGCGTGCGGCGACCTGCTCCTGCAGCAGGTTCATGGTCGGGTCTTCGCCGTACTGGTCGTCGCCCACGCTCGCCGCAGCCATGGCGGCGCGCATGGCGGGCGAGGGCAGGGTCACGGTGTCGGAGCGCAAGTCAATCGGTGTCATGGGGAGGCGGGACTCTCTCAACGGGAAGGATCATGGCCCTTGCGCAGGGCCTCGCTCTGGACCCAGCCACTGGCCAGGGTCGTGGTCAGGGTTTCGCCCACACGCACCCGGGTCGCGTCGCGCAGCACGACGCCCGAGGCATCACGGGTGATCGAGTAGCCGCGCGCCAGGACGGCGCCCGGATCGAGGCCCTGCAGGCTCGCACGCGCGAGCGCGAGGCGCGCGCCGAAGCCGTCGAGCCGTCGGCCTGCCGCGGAGGCGAGCCGCGCCGAGAGCTGCACGAGCAATTGGCGCGATACCCGCATGCGATCGGCCGGATGCACGAGCCGCCGCGCCAGCGCGTCGATGCGCTGCATCGCGTATTGGAGGCGGCGCTGCACGTCGCGCGAGGCACGCGCCGCAAGCTGCAGCACCCGCCCCAGCAGTTCGGCGCGCGACGGGCTGACCAGTTCGGCGGCCGCGGTCGGCGTCGGCGCGCGGCAGTCGGCGGCGAAATCGGCGATCGTGGTGTCGGTCTCGTGGCCGACGCCGACCACCACGGGGATGCCGCAGGCGCGGATCGCGCGCGCCACGGCTTCCTCGTTGAACGCCCAGAGGTCTTCGATCGAGCCGCCGCCGCGCACCAGCAGCAGCACGTCGCACTCGGCGCGCCGCGCGGCGAGCGCCAGCATGCGCGCGATCTTCTCGCCGGCGCCTTCGCCCTGCACGGGCACCGGATAGACGATCACCGGGATCGAGGGATTGCGGCGCGCGAGCGTCGTCAGGACATCGCGCAGCGCCGCCGCCTGGAGCGACGTCACGACGCCGATGCGCCGCGGGTGCGCGGGCGCCGCGCGCTTGGCCTGCGGCGCGAAGAGGCCTTCGCGCTCGAGCTTGTCCTTCAGGCGAAGGAAGCGCTCGTACAGCTGACCGACCCCGGCGCGCCGCATCGCTTCCACGTTGAGCTGGAAGCGCCCGCGCGGCTCGTACAGCGTCACCAGCGCGCGTGCCTCGACCTGCAGGCCGTCGCGCGGCTCCCAGTCGAGATGCGCGGCGCGGCCGCGGAACATGACGCAATCGACCTGCGCCTGTTCGTCCTTCAGCACGAAGTACAGGTGCCCGGAGCTCGCCGGCCTGAGATTCGAGATCTCGCCGGCCACCCACAGCAGCGGATAGCGCCGCTCGAGCAGTTCGCGCACGCTGCGCGCCAGCTGCCCGACGCTCAGCACGGCCGTGCCGGCGACGCCGTCCTGCGGCAGTAGGTCTTTCAAGAGGATCGCGCCCGGGACATCGCGCCGCTACTTTAATCCACACCTGCGCGGATTCTGCGACGCGCCGCGCGCACGGTCGTCGCGGAAGCCCGTTCTTATCCGTAACACCCTGTTTCCTTGACGTAAACATCTGCTGAAGATTTCATCGGCCCCAAGGGGATTGCTTTCCGAAGCCTGAAGAACCGGCCTGTCCAACGAGAATCCACATACTTATCCACAACTTTTGTGGATAACGCCGTGGCCCCGTTTTTGCTAAAGTCGCGCAAGCTTTGAATTGACTTCCCGACAACCCGGAGGATCCGCTTGTTTTCCATCATTCAGGCCGCCGGCTGGCCCATCTGGCCATTGCTGCTCGCTTCGGTGATCGCCGTGGCGCTGATCATCGAGCGTTCGGCGACGCTGCGCCATCAACGCATCCTCCCGCCCCGGCTGCTGGAGCAGGTGGTCGCGGTCTACCAGCGCGACGGCCTGTCGCGCGAGGCGCTCGAGCGCCTCGCGCAGGACTCGCCGCTCGGCGTGGTGCTGGCTGCTGCGCTGCGCAACCATCGCAGCCCGCGCTATGTGATGAAGGAGGCCATCGAGGAGGCGGGTCGCACCGTGGCGCATGACCTCGACCGCTTCCTCACCACGCTCGGCACGATCGCCACGGCCTCGCCGCTGCTCGGCCTGTTCGGCACGGTGATCGGCATGATCGAGATTTTCGGCTCGCAATCGCCCACCGGCACCAACCCGCAGCAGCTGGCGCATGGCATCTCGATCGCGCTCTACAACACCGCTTTCGGTATCGGTATCGCGGTGCCCTCGCTCATTTTCTACCGCCACTTCCGCAACAAGGTCGACGGCTTCATCGTGCAGATGGAGCAGGAAGCCGCGAGGCTCGCAGACATCGTGCACGGCAAGCGCTCCGATTACGGCATCGCGCGCGGGCAGGGCGGGGCGTGAACTTCCAGCGCGGCCGCTACCGCGAGGAGCCCGAGATCAATCTCGTGCCGCTCATCGACGTCATGATGGTGATCCTGATCTTCCTCATGATCACCACCACCTACTCCCGCTATGCCGAATTGGAGATCCACCTGCCGACCGCGGACGCGCAGCGCCAGGCCGAGCGCAGCAACGAGGTCAGCGTGCTGGTGAACGCGCAGGGCCAGTACAGCGTCAACAAGACCCCGGTGCCCTACACGGGCGCCGAGCAGTTCGCGGAGGACTTGCGGCGCGCGGGCGGCGCGCTGAAGGAGCCCGTGGTCGTCATCACGGCGGATGCCAACGCCACGCACCAGTCGGTGGTGCGCGTCATGGAGGCGGCCCGGCTCGCGGGGCTGTCGCAGATCACCTTCACCACGACGCGGCCGGACAACAAGTAGGCCCGCGGGGCCGGCATGACCGGGAGCCGAGCGGGGTGAATCTCTCCGATCACTGGTATCGAAAGACCGCCCTGAGCCGCCTGCTCTGGCCCGCCAGCGCGGCCTTCGGCGCGATCGTTTTTCTGCGCCGCCTGCTCTTCCGGCTGCGGCTGCTGCGCAGCCACGCGGCGGACGTGCCGGTGATCGCGATCGGCAATCTGGTGGCCGGCGGCGCCGGCAAGACGCCGCTCGCGCTCTGGATGGCGGAATTCCTCAGGGCGAAAGGCTGGTCGCCGGCGATCCTCTCGCGCGGCTACGGCGGCTCGGCACAGGCGCCGTGCGAAGCGACCCTGGTTTCGGATCCGGGCGAGGTGGGCGACGAGCCGGTGGTGCTCGCGCGCCGCAGCGGCTGCCCGGTCTGGGTGGGTCCCGACCGGCTGCAGGCGATCGCCGCGCTGCGCCGGCAGCACCCCGAGTGCAACGTCGTGATCCTCGACGACGGCCTGCAGCATTACCGCCTGCGGCGCGACCTCGAGATCGCGATCGTCGATGCGCGCGGCTTCGGCAACGGCTGGCTGCTGCCGGCGGGGCCCTTGCGCGAGCCGCCGTCGCGGCTGCGTTCGGTCGACGCCGTGATCGCGCACGGCACCGAGGCCGTCAAGGGGTACGCCATGCGGCTGGAAGGCGAGGAGTTGCACCGGGCGACCGACGCGCGCGAGCGGCGCACGCTCAAGAGCTTCGCCGGCGAGCGCGTGCACGCGGTGGCGGGAATCGGCGACCCGGAGCGTTTCTTTGGCGCGCTGCGCCGCCACGGCATCGACGTGCTGCCGCACCCCTATCCCGATCATCACCCGTTTCGCGAGGGCGACCTCGAGTTCGGCGACACGGCGCCCGTCATGATGACGGAAAAGGACGCGGTAAAATGCAAGCGCTTTGCCAAGCCGCATCATTGGGTGCTGCCGGTGCATGCGGTCGTGGAAGCGGCCTTCGGCGAATGGCTGCTGCACAAGCTCGGCGAGAGGAAAACCCGATGAGCGCAATCGATCCCCGGCTGCTCGAAATCCTGGTCTGCCCGCTGTGCAAGGGGCCGCTCGTTTACCGGCGCGAGGCCGACGAGCTGATCTGCCGCCCCGACCGGCTGGCGTACCCGGTCAAGGACGGCATTCCCGTGATGCTCGAGGAGGACGCGCGCAAGCTCCCGCCGGAAGAGGAAATCGCCTGAGTTTCACCGTCGTCATTCCCGCGCGCTACGGCTCGACCCGGTTCCCGGGCAAGCCGCTGGCGGAGCTGGCCGGCAAGCCGATGGTGGTGCGCGTCTGCGAGCGCGCGGCGGCGAGCGGCGCGCGCGCCGTGGTGGTCGCGACCGACGACGCGCGCATCCGGGACGCGGTCGAGGCGCGGGGCTACCGCGCGCTGATGACGCGCGCGGCACACGCCACGGGGACCGATCGGATCGCCGAGGCGGCGGCACAACTCGGGCTCGGTGACGACGAGATCGTGGTCAACGTGCAGGGCGACGAGCCGCTCATCGAGCCCGCCCTGATCGTCACGGTCGCCGCCACGCTTCGCGAGCAGCGCGAGGCGAGCGTCGCCACGGCCTGCCATCCGATCCATGACGCGGCGAGCTTCGCGAACCCGAACGTGGTCAAGGTGGTGCGCGATGCGCGTGGCTTCGCGCTCTACTTCAGCCGCGCCGCGATTCCGTTCGCGCGCGCCGGCGGCCTGCCGCAATGCCATCGCCACGTCGGCATCTACGCCTACCGGGCGGGGTTCCTCGCGCGCTACGCGACGCTCGCGCCGGCACCGCTCGAGCGCATCGAGCAGCTCGAGCAGCTGCGCGCGCTCTGGCACGGCCACCGAATTGCCGTGGCGTTGACCGCGGACAACGTCGCCCCGGGGGTGGACACGCCACAGGATCTCGACGCCGTGCGTAAAATGCTGCCATGAGGCTGATCCTCGTGGGGCCGCCGGGCGCAGGCAAGGGTACGCAGGCGGCCTACATCTGCGAGCGTTACGCCATCCCGCAGGTCTCGACCGGCGACATGCTGCGCACCGCCGCCAAGGCGGGCACGACCGTGGGTCTTGCGGCCAAGCGCCTGATGGATGCGGGACAACTGGTGTCGGACGACATCATCATCGGCCTGGTGCTCGAGCGCCTGAAACAGCCCGATTGCGCCAAGGGCTACCTGTTCGACGGCTTTCCGCGCACCCTCCCCCAGGCCGAGGCCATGAAGCGCGCCGGCGTCGCGATCGATTACGTGCTCGAGATCGACGTTCCCGACGAGGAAATCATCCAGCGCATGGGCGGACGCCGCGTGCACCTCGCCTCGGGCCGCACCTACCACATCCGGTTCAACGCGCCGCAGCGCGAAGGCTTCGATGACGCCACGGGCGAGCCGCTGGTGCAGCGCGCGGATGACCAGGAGGACACCGTACGCAAGCGCCTCGAGGTCTACCACGCGCAGACCCAGCCGCTGATCCATTACTACCGTCAGTGGGAAGCCTCCGGCGATGCGCGTGCCCCGCGCCACCGCAGGATCTCCGGCTCGGGCGGCGTCGAGCAGGTGCGCGAGCGCGCTTTTGCTGCTCTCGGATAACGAGGGCGGGCCGAGGATTCTGCTAGAATTCGCCGCTTTCTCGCGGGGCTCCCCGTCCCGCCGCAACAAGGGAGAATGACAATGTCCGATGGTCTCATCTTCGCGCTCGCCTGCGCCCTGATCGC
>SCUH01000359.1 GCA_004298295.1 Betaproteobacteria bacterium
GTTGCCGAGCAGCGAATGCACCAGCACGCCGTCGCAGGTCTCGATCGCCACCTTGGCCAGGTATTCGTGCGAACGGTGCATCGGATTGCGCGTCTGGAACGCGGCCACCTTCGACCAGCCCAGCTTTTCGAATGCCGCCCGCGTCTCGGCCGGCGTCATGAACAGCGCGCCGTAGGCGGCGCGGAAGCCCCCGTCCGAGAGCACCCTGACCGGTCCGGCGAGGTTCACTTCGCCCTGCTCCATCACCATGCGCACGCCCGGGTGCTCGGGGTCGGTGGTACGAAATACCGTGGCGCACTCGTGCGCCTTGTTGATCGCGTACTTCTCGGTCACCTGCAGGGTCGCGAGCGGCTCGCCGCCATCCGCGTCGACGAGCGCGACCTCGCTGCCCGTCTTGAAACCGGCCGCCGCCTGCGTCGCGCACGACAGCGTAATCGGGATCGGCCAGAACAGGCCATTCGCCATCCGGCAGCCGTCGCAGACCCCCTGCCAGTCGGCGTGCGTCATGAAACCATCGAGCGGCGTGAAGCCGCCGATGCCGAGCATGATGAGGTCGCCCTTTTCGCGCGAACTCACGCTCAACCGGGGCAGCGTTGCGGCGCGCGCGCGCTCTGCGCGCAGCGCTTCTCCCTCGAGCAGCAGAGGCCGCAATCCTTGGGCGCCGTGGGGGCTGACAAGACCTGGCATGCGGTCCGGAAATCAGGAAGAAAGCAACGGGTTCCGCCCCTTTCCGAGCGGTGTCGGAAAGCTAACACGGGGGGCCGCAGGACTCGCAAGATGTTGCTGATCCGACAATAAGGGGAAGCAATTACTGCGCCCCTCCAGAGCGCGTTCGCTAGCGCTTGCGCGACTCCTTGAGTTCGCGAGCGTGCTCGGCGCGCAATTCCTTGAGGCGCGCGTCGACCGCCGACAGTTCGTAGAAATCGCCGTCGCCGGCCGATTGCGCGAGCTGCAACTGCTCGATCGCAGCCGGCAGGCTGCCCCTCAGGAAGTACACCTCGGCCTGCGACTGGTGCTGCTGCAGGCGCTTGCCCAGCCCGGCGTAGGTTTTCGCTTTCAGCTCGTGCAGCACCGGGTCCCGGGGATAGAGACGCAATTGCGCGCCGAGATGCGCGAGTGCATCCTCGCGTCGCCCGGCCTCGTCCAGCGCCTTGGCGTAGGTGTAGGCGATCGCCCGGCGGTGCGGCCAGCGCGCGACGCCGTCCTTGAGAACCGCAAGCGCGCCGGCAGCGTCGCCGAGCGCCTGGCGCACGCGCGCGCTGAGAGTCACCAGCATCGGGCTGTCGAGACCCGAGGCGCGCAGGCGCTCGAGCTGTGCCGCGGCCTCGCGCGGCTGCTTGGCGCGCAACAGGGCGATCGCCAGGCCGTAGCCCGCCGCCGGTTCGTTCGCGAAGCGTCGATCGCGGACCGCAGCGCCGAAATGCGCCACCGCATCGCGGGGCTCGCCCGCTTCGGCCCGCAGCTTGGCGCGCACCAGGTGATAGTCGGACGCATCCAGGTGCTGGCGATAGGGTCGGTTGGCGGCGCGCGACTGCGCGTCGGCGATCCGCTCGGTGGTCACCGGGTGCGTGCGCAGGTAACCCGGCAGCGTGCCGTCGTCGACGATGCGCGTGTAGCGCTGCATCTTCTCGAAAAACGTGGCCATCGCATGCGTATCGAATCCCGCGGTCGATAGCGTCTGGAATCCGACGCGATCGGCCTCGCGCTCGTAATCGCGCGAGTAACCCAGCTGCGTCTGCACCACGGCGCCCTGCGCCGCCATGGCCGCGGCCTGGGCCAGATCGGGGCGCGAGCCCCCGAGCAGCAGCGCGGCCGCCATGGCGATCATGGCGGGGAGCTGGACTTGCTGCTGCACGCCGAGCATGCGCGCAATGTGACGCTGCGTGACATGCGCCATCTCGTGCGCCAGCACCGAGGCCACCTCGGACTCGCTTTCCGACGCCAGCAGCAGACCGGTATGCGCGCCGATGAACCCGCCCGGCAGGGCAAAGGCGTTGATCGAGCTGTCGCGGATGACGATGAACTCGAAATCCTGGCGCCCGCCCGGGATCGCCGCCGCCAGTCTCGAGCCCAGATCGTTGAGGTAATCGGCGATCTCCGGATCGTCGAGGTAGGTCGGATCGCGCTGGCGGATTTCGCGCACGATGCTTTCGCCGATCTTGCGCTCCACCATCGGC
>SCUH01000302.1 GCA_004298295.1 Betaproteobacteria bacterium
GGAAATCGGCGATGCGGTCGTCGCAGCCGCTACACTGCTGCAGCCGCTCACCGGTTGCGTCATTGCCGTGGACGGCGGCCGGCCGCTGGCTTGAGGAAGGAGCGTTGTCATGGTGAGTGCTCGCGTCGTGAGGAACGAGTTTCCGTGGGGTTCGATCGACTGGCTCGCCGGCAGCGAAGTCGGCAACAGCCGCGAGCTTTCGCTCGCCCGCCTGGTGATCCATCCGGGCCAGTCGGGCGACACCCACTTGCACGCCAATTGCGAAGAGTCGATCTACGTCATCCGCGGCGAAGTGCAATGCCGGGTCGGCGATACGATCGAGACGCTTGGCGCCGGCAGCCACGCGGTCGTGCCCAGGGGATCTGTCCATGCGATTCGCAACGCCGGCGCCGTGCCCGCCGAACTCATCCTCGGCTACTCCGCGGCGCTGCGCGAGTTCGCGATGACGCAGTGATCGAACACGCCTGCAACCGGAGCGGATCGTGAAGGCAGCGTCGTTTTCCTACGTCAAGCCCGCCGCGCTGAACGAAGTCTTCGACCTGCTAGCGCGTCACGGCGACCGGGCACGGGTGCTCGCCGGCGGCCAGAGCCTGCTCGCCTCGCTCAACCTGAGACTGTCGGCGCCGGAGCTGCTCATCGACATCACCGGCGTCCCGGGCCTGGCGGGTATCACGGTCTCCGGCGGCACGGTACGCATCGGCGCCCTCACCACGCACCGCCAGATCGAGCGCTCGCCGGAAGTGGCCCGCCACCTGCCGCTGCTGGCGCAGGCGGTCCGCCATGTCGCGCACGTCGCGATCCGCAATGTCGGCACTTTCGGCGGCAGTGTCGCGCTCGCCGATCCGGCGGCCGAATATCCCGCCTGCGCCGTCGCGCTCGACGCAATTCTGGTGCTAGCCGGGCGCGGCGCGGAGCGCCGCGTCAGGGCGCGCGAGTTCTTCCGCGGACTTTACGACACGGCGCTGCAGCCGGGCGAGCTGGTGATCGCAGGCGAGTTCCCGGTCAGCGGCGAGGCTTACCGCTCGGCGTTTCTCGAGCTTGCGCGCCGGCGCGGCGACTATGCGATCGTCGGAATTGCGGCGCATGCGCGGCTCGCCGCCGGTCGCATCAGCGACGCACGGCTCGCGTTCCTCGGCGCGGCGAGCAAGCCCGTGCTCGCGCTGCGCGCCGCGGCGCTCCTCGAAGGCCGGCCACTCGACGCGCAGGCCATCGCCGCGGCGCAAGCCACGCTCGAAGACGATCTCGAGCTGCCGGCCGATCTGTATTCTTCGCGCGCCACCAAGCTGCAACTGGCGCGCGTCCTGCTCGGCCGCGCACTCGGTGCGCTCAACGGCTGAGACGCGCTCAACGCTGCGAAGGCCCCATGGACCAGACCCTGCTGACCACCCTGATCGTCAACGGCTCCGCCGTGACGCGGCGCGTGCCGGCGCGCCAGCACCTGAGCGACTTCCTGCGCGACGAACTCGGACTCACCGGTTCGCACACGGCGTGCGAGCACGGCGCCTGCGGCGCCTGCACTGTGCGCGTCGACGGCGCGATCGTGCGCGGCTGCCTGATGCTCGCGGTGCAGGCCAACGGCCGCCGCGTCGACACGATCGAGGGCCTGTCGGATTCCGGAGAACTGGCCGACCTGCAGGCGGCATTTCACCGGCGCAATGCGCTGCAATGCGGCTTCTGCACGCCGGGGATGCTGATGGCGGCGCAGGACCTGGTCACCACGCGGCCCGAGGCGACGCGCGAGGAGATCCGCGAGCATCTGTCGGGAAATCTTTGCCGCTGCACCGGTTACCAAGCGATCGTCGACGCGATCGATGACGTGCTGGCGCAACGCCGGGGAGCCAAGACATGAACGCCCGCGCCGAACTGCCGCTGCACGCACCCGGCACCACGACCGACAAGGGCTACATCGGCCAGAGCGTGCCGCGGGCCAACGCCAAGCGCCTGCTGCAGGGCCGCGGCGCGTACGTCGACGATCTGCGCTTCGCGCGGCTGGCGCACGTGGTGTTCTTTCGCAGCCCCTACGCCCACGCGCGCCTCGAGCGCCTCGAGCTGTCGAAGGCCGCGCGCCAGCCGGGCGTGATTGCGGTCTTCGACGGCCGTGCGCTCGCCGATTACTGCAAACCGTGGGTCGGCGTGCTCGGCCATCTCAAGGGCATCAAGTCGCCGCCGCAGTACGCGATCGCGATCGAGCGCGCGTGCTGGCAG
>SCUH01000303.1 GCA_004298295.1 Betaproteobacteria bacterium
GGGCTTCGCGCTGCTCGCGGCGCGAAGCGAATTCGACTTCGACCTCGGCCGGCTGGCCGAGACCTGGCGCCACGGCAGCGTGGTGCGCTCGTGGCTGCTCGACCTGTGCGCCGGGATCCTCGAGCGCGACGCGGAACTCTCGGAGGTCGCGCCCGTGGTGGCCGATTCCGGCGAAGGCCGCTGGACCGCGCTCGAATCGATCGAGCTCGGGGTGCCGGCACCGGTGATCACGATGGCGCTGATGGCGCGTTTTGCCAGCCAGGGCGGCGCCGATTACGCGCGCAAGCTGCTCGCCATGATGCGCGCTGGCTTCGGCGGTCACCCCGTCCAGCGCAAATGATCCTGGTGCTGATGGGGGTCGCGGGCAGCGGCAAGACCACCATCGGCCGGGCGCTTGCCGCGCGGCTCGGCTGCGAGTTTCTCGACGGCGACGACTTTCACCCGGCGGCCAACGTCGCGAAGATGGCCGAGGGTGTTCCATTGACGGATGAGGACCGCTGGCCGTGGCTGGAGCGCCTCAACACGCGGCTGCGCGAGCGGCAGGCACGCGGGGAGAGCGTCGTGCTTGCGTGCTCGGCGCTCAAGGAAAGCTATCGCGCACATCTGATGCGGGGACTTGCAGATTGCGAGCTTGCGTTCCTGCGGGGTTCGATGGAACTGATCCGCGGCCGGCTCGAGACGCGCAAGCACCGTTACATGCCGGCAACGCTCCTCGCGAGCCAGTTCGCTGTGCTCGAAGTGCCCGCGCAGGCCATCGACGTCGATATCCGGGAGTCCGCCGCGCGCTGCGTCGAAGTCATTCTCGACGCGCTGCCAGAGGACAGCCTTCCGGGCCCGCCGCCACCTTCTTCGCGATGATCTCCGCGGCGTATTTCTGCAGGTAGTGCGCGATCGTCTCGACGCGGATCTTCACCGAGCCCGCGGGCTTGGTGGAATCGAGATCCTGGAACGAAAAGAACAGCGTCCCCGAGCGCTCCACGATCTGCTGCACCGGCGAATACGTCGGCTGGTCCATGCCGCACTCGTAGCTCGAAAGCCGCACCACGCAGGCGATCCACGGCATGCGCGCCGCGAACTTGGCGCCCCACAGGATCTCGTTGGTGTTGGCGCTGTAGGAAGAGGGCCAGACGTCCGCGATGTCGAGCCCCGAGCGGATGTGTCCGGCCTCGATGTCGGGCCGGAACATCCACTCCAGCAGATCGCCATCGGTCGGCAGGTACTGCGCCCAGAGCACCGGGTAGCCGTAGGCCTGCAGGTCCGTCTCGATTTCATGGCCGATGCCCGGGTCCATGTGGTAGGGCCGCGCGACCACCAGCAGCGCGGGCCTGCCCTCCCGCGCGCACTGCTCGAGGATCGCGCGCGACTTGGCGCGCGCCGCGCGATTGAACACCTCGAGCGCATCGAAGCCCGCCCGGGTCGCCTGCTTCGTTTCCCCGAGCGTCAGACCCGCGATCGCGTCTTTCAATCCTTCGTACAGCTGCTTGGGCACCAGCGGGGCGTCGGCGAGCGACACCAGCGGCGCCGCGTAGCGGATGCCGTGTTCGGCGAAGACGTCCTTTTCCTTGAGGAACCCCGCCTTGATGTTCTCCGGCGCGGCCATCACCCGCGGGCAGGTGAGCGAAGCCGCGACGTGGCCGTTCAGGTACGAGGGCAGCGAGTACACCATCGGCGAGAACAGGAGGTCGATCTTGCGCTTGCGGTTCGCGATCAGCTCGCCGAAATGCCCGGAGATGCATTTGACCGGGTAGCAGCAATCGACCGTGCCGCGCCCCTTGCCGAACTCGCGCGCCTGCTCTTCCGAGGTGTCGGAGGAGAACTCGATGTGCCGGCCGTCGATGCCGAGCGCGTTCAGAAAGCCGATCCAGAACTGGTGCGTCGACCACAGGTTCAGCACGCGCGGGATGCCGACGCGCAGCTCGCCGCGCGGCTTCGCCGTGGCCGGCGGCTCGGGTGCGATCGTCTCCGGCGCTTTGCCGCGGCCCGGGCTAAACCGCAGCCTTAGGCTGCCGGAAGGCGCTTTCACGAACCAGTTCAGCAATGTTGGGGTGGGCATCCTTGACCTCCTCCAGTTTCGCCTTGACCACCTTCATTTCGTTCACGTCCTCGAGCAGGCCCTTGGGACAGGAATTGCCGCTGATGACGCGCTCCCAGCCCGTCGCGAGCGGCACCTTGCTCCAGGCACGGCCCCGGCCCTCGGCCAGGCGCACGTCGATGAAGGTGCGCTTGCAGTTCACCGGGCACCACTTGCAGGTGGTGTGCTCGTTGGTGGTGCTGGTGTAGGCGAGCGATTCGATCGTCTCGAAGCCGCGGAAGCGGCTCGCGGCGCCCTGCTTCAGCCAGTCGGCGGCGCAGAGCGCGGCGCCGATCGCACCCGCCTCGCCCGAGTACGGGTGCACCACGATCTCCGCGTCGGGCACCTTCTCGCGGATGAAATCGACCTGCGCCTTGACCACCGCGAGATTGCGGTGCGTGCCGCCCTGCAGCACGAACTTGCGGCCGGCGGCGGCGAGGTTCTGCAGCTGCCCGGCGTAGACCCAGACGTTGAGCGGCAGCACCGCCGCGAGCGAAGCCATGATCTCGTCGGCCGACCAGCCCTTTCTCTGCTGATTGACGATGTCGGACTGCAGGAACACGCCGCAGCCCATGGCGAGCGACGGGATGGCGCGCGCCTGGAACGCGTGCTCGGCGTACTGCTCGAGCGGCACGCTGTAGCGCTCGGCCACGCCCTGCAGGAAGGCGCCGTTGCCCGAGGAGCACTGCGAGTTGAGGCGGAAGTCCGACACCGTGCCCTGGCGCAGGATCATGATCTTGACGTCGCAGCCCCCGACGTCGCAGATCACGTCGGCGTCCGGGTAGTAATGCAGCGCCGCGGTCGCGTGCGCCACCGTTTCGACGATCGCGACGTCGGCACCGATGATGTCCCGCAACAGGTCCTTGCCGTAGCCCGTGAGCGCGAGCCCCGCGATGCGCTGGTAGCCGCGCTCGCGGATGCTGCGGAAGAGCGCCTTCGCATCCTCGATCGGATTGCCGTTCGAGGGCACGTAGATGCTCGACAGCAGCTCGCCCTCGCCGCACATCACCACGGCCTTCGCCGTGGTGCTGCCGAAGTCGCAGCCGACGAGCACCGGCGCCTCGCGCGCCGGGTTCGGACCCTGCCGGGGCGCGGGACACTGATCGGTGCCGTATGCCTTCACGAACTCGCACAGGTCGGTCTCGTTGCGGATCAGCCCTTTCGCGCCCTCCTTCGCCTTCTGCTCCCATTGGCCCTGCTCGATCCACCACTTGAGCTTCTCGGTTCCCGGGTAGACGCCGACCCCCGGCGCCTCTCCTGAGCCGATCTCGATGCAGCCGAGGCAGGCGTAGTAAAGCGCCTCGTCCGGCACCAGGATGAGCGACTCGGGCGGCAGGCTGGCGGGTGCGGCGATGCGGCGCTCGGCCCAGAGCTTCGTCAGGTGGTGCTGCCAGGCTTCCTGCAGGCCCTTGAAAAACAGGTTCGGGCCGCCGAGCAGCAGCACCTGAGGCTTGGGCGTATTTCCCTTGGTGAGCGTGGCGAGGTTCTGGTAGACGACCGCCTCGTACAGACTGGCGATGACCTCCTCCACCGGAACGCCCGACTTCACCAGGGTATTGGCGTCGGATTCGGCGAAGATGCCGCACTTCGAGCTGATCTTGTGCAGCGTCATGCCGGCATAGCGCATCTGCGCCAGACGCTCGGTCTGGATCTGCAGCTTGCGCGCGGTCTTCTCCACGAACGTGCCGGTCCCTCCGCTGCACGCGGACTGCATGTAGACCTGCTTCGATTTGCCGTCGCCGCCCGGCGCGAAGAACAGCGTCTTCATGTCCTCGCCGCCGATCTCGGAGACGAAATTCACCTGCGGATGAAGCTTTTCCACTGCGGCCGCGACCGCCACCACCTCCTGGACGAACTTGCCGCCCACCAGCGGCGCGATGAATCCCGAGCCCGAGCCGGTGAGAAGGATCCGGTCGCGCCCCGGCGTCAGGCCGCCCTCGGCCTGCATGCGCTGCAGGAACGCGAGCACCATCTCCGCCTGCTTGGTGTGGTGGCGCTGATAGTCCTGCCATTGCACCGCGCCGTCCCGTGCCACCGTCGCCTTGACGGTGGTCGAGCCGACGTCGAGTCCCGCGATCAGCATCGGGCCCTCCCTTGCGCCAGGTGCAGCGCAATGTTGGCCGCCATGCCCGCGGCGCCCAGATGCGGCACGCGGTACGTGGCGCTGTGCAGTCCGGGTCTCGCCTCGTAGGCCGTGCGCAGCGCGGCCGGGGTGAGTCCCGTACGGTTCAGCACCTCCTCGTACTCGCGCTGCGCGCGCCGCTTGGCTTCGGTGAGGATCATCTGGCAACGCGACAGCGCGTGCACTTCCGCGTCGCCCTTGATCTCGAGCGGCGCATACAGCAGGTCCGGATATCTTCCGATCACCGCCGCCATCGCGCCGACGCTCATGGTGTTCGGCATGCAGGAGTACGGCGAAAGCTCGCAGGTCATGTGCGATTTCCTGTGGTGGTAGGCCCAAAGCGCCTTGCCGACCAGCATGTCGCCTTCGCCGCCGTTCAGCCGGCTGTGGTAGTACGGCGCCGCGAGCGCGCGCAGCTCGTACTGATCGGGCAGATCGTGCGGCACATCGGCCAGCGCCCGGCGCATGCGCGCATGCGTCCAGCGCAGCAGCGACTGCAGGGCCTTCACGGCCTGCGCCTTCGCGCCGGCGCCGCGCTGGATGCCGACGTGGTCCTCGAACTCCTGTGCGGCAAGGCGCAGCAGGTAATCGAGCCAGATCGTGATCGCGGCCGGGTACACCTCCGCGCCTTCCGCCTCCAGCCAGCGGTGGATGTTGTAGTTCGGCTCGCCCTCCACCGTCTGCAGGTAGAACTCGCCGGTGATCTTGACCACGGGCTTGACGCGCAGCCGGTCCAGTTCGATCGCGTCATAACGCCGGCGCACTTCCTGCATCGCGCGCACGAAGTAGCGGGTGCCGAAGTGCCACAGCACCGAGCCCCATTTCCTGCCGCGCCAGGGCCGGCGCTTGAACACCTCGTACAGGTAATCGACCGCCTCGCGCGTCACACGCTCGGTCTCGCCCGGGTTCTTCTCGTACGGCCGGGTGCGGTACTCCATGTCCTGGATCACGTCGGAGAGCACGATCGCCCACACCGCGCCGAGCGTGAATGGCAGGTTGAGCTCGAGCCCGCCGCCGGCGGCCGCGCCCTGGTCGAGGTTGTCCTGCCCGAGGAGGAACATGCGGAACGAGTCGAGCCCCACGTTGCGCAGCGCCAATTCGTAGCTCTGGTGGTACTGCCCGAAGCGGCACGCACCGCACGAGCCGGCGGTGACGTAAACCATCCTGTCGGCGACTTCGGCCGCACCGAGCCGTGCGGCTTGCCTGCGCAGGTAATTGGCGAGATTGCCCGTGGTGAAACTGGTGGGACAGCATTGCCCGATGTCGGCGACCTCGCGCCCGGTGAGCAGGTCCTCGCGTGTCGCCGTGGGCAGGACCTTCGCCCGGTAGCCGAGATTCTCCATCGCGCCCTGGATCAGGCGCTCGGCGCGCCAGTGCAATCCGCCAAACAGGATCGTGACGCGCTCGCGCTCCTCGCGCGTGAACGCGCGCGGCTTGTAGGCGCGGTAGTGCCCGCCCGTCTGCGGCGTCTTGTCCGGCGGAATCACTGCGCGCACCTTTGCGGCATGCGACCGTTCCGCCTTGACCACTCGGACGCTATCGAGCGAAGCGTAGCTCCGTACCGAAGTTTCACCGACGTTCATTGGCTGCCTCCTCTCGATGCGGCCGGAACGCGCCCAGGCAAAGCAGGAGGTTCGTGATGAAGGCACACTGCATGGACGTCAAGGCATTGCCGGCATCAGCAGCACCCCCCGGAGAGCCGGTCGCCGTTACCAGCCCGAGCGATTCCGGCTGCAGCAAACCCGTCGCGCCGAGAAGCGGCGCCGCGAGTCCTCCCAACGCGGCTATCGTCACTCCGGAGGCCCCGGTGAAGCAAGCGAAAAACGTGCAAAACATGACCGTAGCGATGACCGCGTGCCCGCGCGGCGCAAACCGTTCGCGTGCGGTCATTTCTCCCTCCCTCGGCAGACGAATTCAGCTTCCGACGTGCACCTGGTACCGCGCGCCGTTGGAAAAGGCGCACGTGCCGGCGCCCTGGCGCGGCGTGTTCATCTGGTACTCGCAGCTCATGAACGTGCCGCTCGGGCCGTAGGCGCTCGCCACGCCGCGGCGGCTGTCGCCGTCGACGCGCGTCGCTTCCCCGGTGAGCGTTTCGCCGCGATAGTCGAGCTGGAAGCGGCCCTTGCCGGTCATCATGTTGGTCACGGTCCCGGTCACCACGCCGGTTTGCTTAGCGATGTCGTTCGCCGGGTACAAGCGAGCCTGCAGCATCGTCGGCATCGGACCCGCAGGGGACGGCGCCGGATAGGCCGGTGGCGGTGGCAGCACGGCGGCGGGAGGATAGGGATAGACATAGCCGTCCGGCGCGACCGGCAGGACGTAGCAGCCGGACAGCGAAAGCGCGGCAACCGTCAGTGCGGCAAGCATTCTTTTCCGGGTCGTCATGGTGTTGTCCTTTCGTCAGCCAGGACCCCTGCCTTGGCGCCCCCATCATCGGCCCGTGCCGCTTGCGCGCCGGCCACCGATCGCTTACGGATCGCTTACCGCGGCGCTTTGGGCGTTCGGGCGGCCATGCAGTAAAGTGTCGCCGCTCCCATGGCCGAGTCTTCCTACCCCGACGCGCTTGCGGCCCAGTACCGGCTGCACTGGTACACGCTGGAGCGGGTGCTCGGCCAGGGCGGCTTCGGCATCACCTACCTCGCGCGCGACACCAACCTCGACCAGCCGGTAGCGATCAAGGAGTACCTGCCGGTGGACGTCGCGACGCGCCGCGCCGACGCCACGGTGCGCTCGCGCACCGACGAGCAGAACGAGCGCTACCGCTGGGGGCTGGAGCGCTTCATCCGCGAGGCGCGCACGCTGGCGCGGTTCGATCACCCGAACATCGTGCGCGTGCACTCCGTGTTCGAGTTCAACAACACCGCCTACATGGTGATGCGCTTCGAGGAAGGCGAGAACTTCGCCGCGCTGCTCGAGCGCCGCCGCACGCTGCCCGAAGCCGATCTGATGCGCATCCTGCTGCCGATCATCGACGGCCTGGAACTGGTGCACAACGCCGGCTTCATCCACCGCGACATCAAGCCGGACAACATCCACATCCGCGTCGACGGCACGCCGGTGCTGCTCGATTTCGGCTCGGCGCGGCTCGCGCTCGGCCACGCGCGCACCGTGACCATCCTCGTCGCGCCCGGTTATGCGCCGTTCGAGCAGTACTACAGCAGCGGCGAAAACCAGGGACCCTGGACCGACATCTACGGGCTGGGCGCAACCTGCTACCGCGCCATTTCCGGGATCGCGCCGATGGACGCGATCGCGCGCTCGAAGGGCATCCTCGGCAGCACGCGCGAGATCCTCGTCCCGGCGAGTGCCATCGGCAGCGGCCGCTATTCCGCAGGCCTGCTGAAGGCGATCGACCACGCGCTCGAATTTTCCGAGAAGGACCGGCCGCAGACGCTGACGCAATGGCGCGAGGAGCTGCGCGGCACGGTTGCGGCCGCGGCCGCCGACGCGCCGCCCGCGCGCGCCACGGCACCGGCCGCGAGCGCCGCGAAGGTGGACCGTTGGTCGGGTGCGCGCGGGCCGGTCATCGGAGCGGCGATCGGCGCCGTCGTTGCGCTCATCGCGGTCGCGCTCTGGCTGCGACCGGGCAATGATCAGCAGCAGCTGCGCGAGGCACTGGTGCGCTCGGAAGCCGATCGCCAGCGCCTCGAGAAGGCTGCGCAGCAGAAGGCGCAACTGGAGCGCAGGGCACGCGAAGCGCAACGGCAGGAAGAGCAGAAAATTCAGGAAGCAGCGGCACGAGAGCGCGAGGAGTCGGCGGCGCGCGAGGCGCAAACCAGGCGGGCGCAGGAGGCGGCGCAGAAGCGGCGCGAGGACGCTGTGCGCGTCGCGCGCGCGAAGCCGGCGCCGGAACCCACCCCCAGGCCGGTGGCGCTTCGCGCCCGCACGGAAGCAGCCCCTGCGACGCCCCAGGGCGCGCCGACGGTATCTCCGGCAAAGGTCGACACGGTGCGCCCGGAAGCGGCACCGGTGAAGCCGGCCGCCGTCGAACCTGCGCCGGCCGCAGCGCCGGCGCAGGAACCTGTGCAGAGCGCGGCCAGGCCGTCCGAGAAACCCGCCGAGAAAAGCGCGACCGACGATCGCGCCCGCGCGCTGCAGGGAGACCCGGCGGCGCAGCTCAAGCTCGGCGAGATGTACGAAAACGGGCGCGGCGTGCCGCAGAACAATTTCCAGGCCTACTACTGGTACAGCGCCGCCGTGCGCGGCGGCAACACCGGCGCCCGGGTCAAGAAGGAGCAGATGGCGGCGCGCCTGCAGCCCGCCGAGATCCAGCAGGCGGAAAAGCTCGTCGAGCGGCTCGCGCGCCCCGCCAGGTAGCGGGATTAGAATCGCGCCATGCGCTTACCGGGGGGAAACCGCAGGGCGTGGCTGTGCGCGGCGCTGGCGCTCGCCGCCATGGGCTGCGTCACTCAGGAAGAGAAGCGCGACGCCACGGTCGCCGTCAACCGCGCCTTCCAGGTCGAGTACGAACGCATCCTCGCCGAGCGGGGCGTGCGCAGCTACAAGGTGAAGAAGACCGAGGCCTTCGTCGCGCTGCACGCCGCGCTCAGCCGGCTCGGCATGCGCGTCGAGAGCCAGGAACCCGAGGTCGGTTACCTCAACGTCTATGCGCCGGCGCCGACGCCGCTCGACGCCCGGGAGTGGCGCCAGGCGGCCGAATCGGACCTGCCGAAAATACGCGCCATCGCGCGCCCGCACATCGGCATGGCAGCCGAGTTCATCAGCTTCGAGCCCGAAGGTCTGCTCGTCGTGATCAACGCCACGGCCGTCGACGTTGCGGCGGGCACCGAAGTCTCGCTCACCATGCGCATGCGCGAGGTGGCGCCGCCGAAATCCGGCATGCCGCGCCGCGAATATCCGCCGCCGACGGCCGTGCGCCTGGGCCTGGACAAGATCTGGGCGCAGTTCGAGCAGGAACTGCGCGCCGCGCGCAGGATTCCCTAGCCCGCGCCGCCCTGGCGCGTCGCCGGCGCGTCCAGCCCCGCCAGCACCGCCTGCGTTTCGGGCGACGGCATCACCTTCAGCTTCGCCGAGAAGATCGTGCGCAGGCGCTCGTAGGTGGCGCGCGCCTCGATCGCATCGCCGGCGCGCTGGTAGCACAGCATGAGATTGCGATACGGCGCCTCGAACAGATGGTCGGCGTCGATGCAACGCAGGTAGCACTCGGCGGCGAGCGCCGGCTGCCCCGCAGCCTCCCAGCGCCGCGCCACGCGTGCCAGGCAGCGCAGCAACCGCGCGCGAACCTGCTCGCGGCAGGCGATGAAGCCCGGCTGCTCGGATTCATCCGGCAGGAACGGGCCGCGATACAGCCCCAGCGCTTCGTCACTCAGCGCGCGCACCGCCGCGTCGGTCGCGGTGCCGCCCGGCGCGCGCAGGGCTTCGTCGATCGCCGCGATCACCGCCTCGAGCGCCCAGGTGTCGACCCAGACGAGCGCCGGGTTGAGGCTCAGGCGCGCGTCGCGCAGCACCAGCGCCTCGTCGTCGCCGAGCAGCCGCCGCAGCCGGTGCAGCGTCGCGGTGAACGACTTGTGCGCGTAGTCGGCCTCTACATGCGGCCAGAGCGCGTCGGCGAGCTGGTCGGCGCGCACGTTCTGCCCGCCGAGCGCCACCAGCAGCTTGAGCAGTTCCAGCGGCCGGCCGGGGCCCTTGCCGCCGAATTCCACCGGGCCCGCCTCGCGCAACAGCTCGAAGCGGCCGAGGGCGCTGATGCGCAGCGGCCAGGGCCAATCCGGTACGCGCAGCGGCGCCGCGCGCGGCACCAGCCGCCGCGCGCGCACCAGCGCGCGCGCGTATTCCGGTTCGACGCCATGGCGCAGGGCGAGCGCGCACAGTTCCGCGCACTCGCGCGCCCGCCACCAGGGCGCGTGCTGAAAGCCGTGCTCGCGTCCGAGACCGAACGCCGACTTCGCCGCGGCCAGCGCGCCCGCTTCATCCCTCGATTGCAGCGCGGCGTCCGCCGCCGCGAGCTGCGCCGCGAACTCGAGCCACGGGCTGCGCAAGCGCTCGGCGAGTGCCTGCGCGCTGCGCAAATGCGCCTCGGCTCCGCGCCGCTCGCCCGCGTCCGCCAAGGTACGCGCGAGCGCGGCGCGCGCCAGGCACTCGAGCCACGGCACTCCGGTTTCCGCCGCCAGCCCGAGCGCCGTGCGCGCCTCACGCTGCGCCGCGGCGGCGTCGCCGTCAAGCGCCGCCAGCCAGCCGCGCAGGTAGTGAATGCCGGCGCGATCGCCGCGGCGCAGGCGAGCGCCCTCGGCCTCGAGCCGCTGCAGCTCGCCGCGCGCGCCGTCGCGATCGAGCGCCGCGAGCGCCGCCGCGGCGGCGAGCAGGCGCAGCCATTCGTCGCAGCGGTGCAGGCCCTCGGCATCGGCCTGCGCGAGCCCTTCGCGCGCCGCGGCCAGCGCCGCCGCCGGCGCGCCGCTCGCCAGCAGTTGCCAGCCGGCGGCGAGTCGCGCCGCAATGGCGGTCTGCGCCGGCAGCGCGCGGGCGTGCGCCAGCAGCCGATCGAACTCGCTGCCCGCCTTGCCGAAGTCGCCGCGTAACAGCGCGTCGAGCGCCAGCAGCAGCGCGATCTCGGCGGCTGCAGGCGCACTTTCCGCCTGCGCCTTGCGCAGACGCTCGAGCCAGGCGGCGAAATCCGCGTGACCCGGGTCGCGCCACAGCAGCCCCTTGATCAGCGTAGCGACGGCGCGTGCGGGCAGGACGCCGTGCGTGTCCTGCAACAGGCGCCTCACGGTCGCAATCCACGGGTCGACCGACGCCAGGTCGTCGAATTCGGCCAGCGCCGCCTCGATCGCACCGCAGCCGCTGCGCAGCATCCCCGCGAGATCGCCCGCGCGCAGAAATCCCTCGAAGGCCTGCTCGAACGACCGCCGCGCCGAGCGCGGGCTGGCGTGCGCGCGGCAATCGGCGTACGCGCAGAGCAGCCGCGGGTCCGCTTCCCTCACCGCCTGCGGCAGGAGATCGAGCCACGCCGCCAGCGTATCGCTGCGCCCCTGCGCGAGCATCGCTTCCGCTTCCTGTGCCGCGATGTGCGCCACGGCCGGCCAATCGCGCGCCTCGACCAGCAGCGAGATCGCGGCATCGGCCTGGCCGGCGCCGCGCAGCAGCGCCGCGGCGCGTTGCAGCTGCCCGGCGCCCAGCGCCTCCGGCAGGTCCTGCGCCGCGCGGCCTCGCAGGAAGTCGCGCAGCAGCGGGTGCAGCTGGTAGCTGCGACCCTCTTCGGATTGCACTTCGCTCACGAAATAGTTGTTGAGCGCGAGGTTGAGCAGCATGCGAGCCGCCTTGGGCTCGCCCGAAAGGCGCTGGGCGATGTCGGCGCTCATGCGCGGCAGGCAGGCGATGCGCAGCAGGAACTCCCGCGTCTTGGGTTCGAAGCGCTCGAAGATTTCCCCCGCCAGGTAGTCGAACACCACCTGCGGGGTGGCGCCGCCCGGAAGATCCGCGAGGCGGCCGGAGAGTTTGCTGTGCTCGAGCATGAGGACCAGTCCCGCGGCCCAGCCTTGCGTGCGCTCGCGCAGCCCCGCCACGGCCTCTGCAGCGAGCGGCTGGCCGCGCAGTTTCGCGATCGCAGCCAGTTCGTCGGCATCGAGGCGCAGGTCCTCCCAGCCGAGGCAGACCATCTCGCCGGTGACCCGAAGGCGCGCGCAGGAAGCCGGCGCATCGCTGCGGCTGGTGACGATCACGCTGCAGTGCCTGGGTACCTGGCTGAAGGCCGCCTCGAGAACCGCGTGCAGCGCGCCCTCCGGCGACACCGCGTGCAGGTTGTCGAACACGAGCGCAAACGGCGCCGAGGCGCAGGCGAACAGCTGCCGGAAGAACCTGCGCGCAAAGGAAGCGGCGTCGGCGCCGATCTGCGGCGAGTAGGCCGGAAGATCCCTGGCGCGACCGGCATCGAGCTTGCGCGCCGCATGCGCGAGGTAGTGGAACAGCGTCGCCGCGTCGGCGTCGTCGGGGTCGACCTGGTACCACAGGCAGCGGTAGCCGCGCGCCGCGACGTAGCTTGCGGCGAGCGTCGTCTTGCCGCAGCCGGGCGGTCCCGAGATCCACATCACCGTGCGGCCCGGCGTGCCCTCGAGCCGCGCGAACAGGCGCTCGCGCGGCGCGATCGCGCTGATCGCGGGCCGGGTGGTCTTCGCGAACGCTACGCTGCGATCGGATGCCGCGGGCTGCAAGCTGACGACCCCATCAAGGCTCCCCTGCAGCACAGTTTAGACGAGCCGCGCGCTGGCAGCCGCTCAACTTCCCACGTGCACCTGATAGCGCGCGCCGTCCGAGAACGTGCAGGTGCCGGCGCCCTGGCGCGGGTTGTTCATCTGGTACTCGCAGCTCATGAAGGCCCCGCTCTGGCCGTAGGCGCTCGCTACACCGCGGCGCGCGTCGCCGTCGACCCGGGTCGCCTCGCCGACGAGCATCTCGCCCTTGTAGCTGAGCTGAAAGCGCCCCTTGCCGGTCATCATGTTGGTCACGGTTCCGGTGACCACGCCGGTCAGAGTGGCGATGTCGTTGGCCGGATAGAGGCGCGCCTGCAGCGTCGCCGGGAATTGCGAGGCCGCCGGGGCGCCCGGTTGCGGCACCGCGGCCGGAACGGGCGCGGGCACCACGCCCGGCGGGTAGACGTACAGTTGGCCGTCGGGACCCACGGGGACGGCCACGCAGCCTGAAAGCAGAGCCACCGAGACCGCGGCGGCGAGGGTGAGGGTTTGCAGCGATTTCATGACTTCCTCCGGTCGGGTTGCAGGCTTTTCGCTTCGCCTGTGGACCCATGATCGGGGCAAGCCGCTGATCGCCGGGTTACCGCTGGGTTACGGATGGCTTACGGGGGTTGGTCCGCCGCGTGCCGCTCTCGGAGTGGCGCACGCGCAGCATCGCGGCGGCTTCAGGTGCCAGCGGGACGCCAATGCGTCCGCTGCAGACGATAGAGGCAATGCAAGCGCAGCGGATGGCCCTCGGGAACGCCGGGGTGCTCGAAGTCCTCGTGCGCGTCGCGCATGCCGATGCGCTCCATCACGGCGCGGGACCTGAGATTCCGGATCGAGGTGAACGAAACGATTTCGCTCAGTCCGAGCCGCTCGAACCCAACGCGCAGCGCGCCGCACGCCGCCTCGGTGGCATAGCCTCTGCCCCAATGCGCTCGCGCCAGGCGCCAGCCGATCTCCACGCAAGGCGAGAAAGGGAGCACGCGGCGTGGAACCGAGAGGCCGACGAAACCGATGAAATCCCGAGTTTCGCGGACCTCGGCGGCCCAGTTGCTCCAGCCTCGCGACGCGAAATCGGATTGCCAGGCGTCGATGCTCGCGTCGCTGGCCGCGCGGCCGATCGGCGCCGGAAAGAATTCCATCACCGCGGCATCGGCGTTCAGCGCCGCAAACGGTTCGCGATCCGACTCGCGCCATTGCCGCAGCCGCAGGCGCGGCGTTTCGAACTCGATGATCGCGCTCGCCGGCGCGACGGCGCGCTCAGGTGTCCCAGTGTTCACGAAACACCGGGGCGACCAGTTCCTGCGCTTCGATGAGCTTCAGCGTCTTGAGAAAACGCGGCCGATGCTCGGCCAGGTATGCGCGCGTGCCCGACCACTTGGAAACGACCGCGGCCAGATAGTCGAGCGCGCCCGGCACGGCGCCCGACAGGTACGGTTGCGCCGCAAAAGTATCGGCGAAGATCTCCCAGTTGCGGTGCAGCCGGCGCCGCGTTCCCTGGCGAACCCGTTCCTGCGCGGGTCTGGTGCTGGCCGTGGTCCAGCGTGCGGGGTAGTCGATGATGCTGATGGCGGCGTAGCAGTTGGCGGCGATGAACACCAGGCCGCGGATCGCCTGCGCCCTGGCACTGGGCTTCGCCGGCAGCAGCTTGCCGTCGGGATGTGCCAGTCCGAGGTGAATCAGGATTGCCGCGCTCTCGGAGAGCACGGTGCCGTCCGGCAGCACCAGAGTCGGGATCTGGCGCAGCGGGTTCGCCCGAGCCAGTTCTTCGATCGCCGAATCCGGCTCCCAGCTCGACGCGCGCACCAGGCGGTACGGCAGATCGCAGGCGCGCAGCGCGACCTCGATCGCGGCGGAGCCGGAACCGCGGGTGCCGTAGAGGGTGTGCATGCGCCCCGGATTCTCTCCCATTCGCGTGTTCACGCTATGGCTTTCTAAAGCCGGTTGCGATATGCGTTCAGAACTATCGTTGCCGGCCGCCAAGCCGGCGAAACCTCAACTCGTCCACAGTTCCGAGATCGGAACTGCCATGGTGCGCGGATCCACGGTCCGGATCGTACTCGCGCCCACGTACAGGATCATGCCACCCTGAAAGTCCTTGCCGCACTGCTCGGCCAGGCGGCGCAGGCCTGCGCCGTCTGCAGGCGTCACCTTGGCGGAAGCCTTGACTTCGACGCCCCAGGTCTTGCGCCCCCGGGTCATGACGACATCGACCTCGAACTTGTTGCGGTCCCGGTAGTGCCAGAACTGCGGGTTCGAGTCGGTCCACTGCGCCTGCGCGATCAGCTGCTGGACCACGAACGACTCCACCAGATGACTGAAGCGGTCGCGGCGCTTGGTCCAGTCTTCAGCCTGCAGTTCGGATAGCGTGGCGGCCAGGCCGCTATCCACCACATGCACCTTGGGCGCCTTGACCAGCCGTCTGGCCTCATTCACGTGCCATGCGGGAAGCCTGCGGACGAGAAACAGGCGCTCCAGCGCCGCAAGGTTGTTCTGCACGGTTTCCCGCCGGATGGCGAGATGCTTCGCGACCGTTTCGATCGCCAGCAGGGTGGCCGTCTGCGTGGACAGCAGTGTCATCAGGCGCGAAAGATGATCGAGGTTGCGGAGGTTGGCCACGTCGCGCGCATCCTTTTCGATCAGGGCATCCAGGTACTCACGATGCCACTGCCGGACGCGAGTCATGTTCGGACGACGCATCGCCTCGGGGTAGCCGCCGCGCAGAATTCGGTTGATCAGGTCCGAGGCGTCCGGCGCCGAAGGGCCGATGCGTGCGCGGATATTGCCTTCCAGGAAATTCACCACCAGTCGCCCGGGCTTGCGCTCCTTTTCTGCCTCGGTGAGTGGATGCAGGCGCACGATCTCGATCCGGCCCGCGAGGGACTCGCTGACCGACGGCAATAGCAGCAGGTTTGCCGAGCCGGTCAGCAGAAACCGTCCCGGGCGGCGATTTTCGTCGACCGCCATCTTGATCGCCGGCAGTACTTCCGGCACCCGGTGCACTTCGTCGAGCGTCACACTTTCCGGCAGGCTTGCCACGAAGCCCGCCGGGTCGTGCTGCGCGGTTGCCTGCAAGCCGGTGTCGTCGAAGCTGTAATAGGTCCGCTTCGGAAACGCCCTTTTGACCAGCGAGGACTTGCCGCTCTGGCGGGGCCCGAGCAGGCAGACGACCGGGGTGTCGGCCATCGCTTCGGCGATCCGATCCATGATGCGGCGGGGGAGCCAGTCGTCGGACGCGTCCATGTGCCTGGTGGGTTCGGCGGCTAAATTACTATTATAGTGTCGGCTATCTTACTATTATAGATCCCGCTAACTTACTATTAGACGGTCGGCTAGATTACTATTTGGAGGCCATCCGAATAGCGGTTATGGCAGTGTCCGGAACACCCTCTGGCCCGAACCGTTCCTATCAGTCCCCCCGCGCCACGCCCTCCCGCCGCGGGTCCGCCCCACCCCGCCAGCCCTCCGGCACGCGCTCGATGACGTGCAGCCCACTCGTGAGATTGAGTACGTTCACGTCATGGCCGCGCGCACGCAATTCCGGAATCAGCGTCCCGTACGCGGAGCCCCGCTCGATCTCGGTCGGTCCGTTCCGGCTGCCGAAGTTCGGCAATGCCACCGCCGTCTGCGCATCCATCCCCCAATCGAGTATCGCGACGAGCGCCTTCGCTACGTAGTTGATGATCGCCGTCCCGCCCGGCGATCCGGCAACGATGCGCAGGCTCCCGTCGGCATCGAACACGAACGTCGGCGACATCGAGCTGCGCGGCCGCTTGCCCGCCTCCACGCGGTTCGCCACCGGACGCCCGCCCACCTCAGGGACGAAAGCGAAATCGGTGAGCTGATTGTTGAGCAGAAAACCGCGCACCATGATGCGGCTGCCGAACCCGTCCTCGATCGTGGTGGTCATCGCCACCGCGTCGCCGCGTTCATCGACGATGGAGATGTGGCTCGTCCCCGCGAGCGCGTACTCCGCCGCATCGGACATCGCCACAGCGCCGCGCGGCTCGCCGGCCTGGGCGCGCCCGATCGAGCGTTCGCCCAGAAGCCGCGCTCGCGAATCGAGATATTCAGGCTCGAGCAACCCCGCCACCGGCTGCGGCACGAACGCCGGATCCGCTACGTAACGCAGGCGATCGGCATAGACGAGCCGCCCGGCGTCCGCAAACCAGTGCAGCGCCTCCGCCGACTGCGGAGGCGCTTTCGCGAACGGCGAGCGCTCGAGAATCCCGAGCAGCTGCAGCACGCCGATGCCGCCGGAACTCGGCGGCCCCATGCCGCAGATGCGCCGGTCCCGATACGCTCCGCACACCGGCTCGCGCTCGATCGCCGCATACGCCGCGAGATCCTCGAGCGTCAGATCGCCCGCGTTCGGATGCCTGCGCACCGCGCGCACGAGGTCCTCGGCGAACGCGCCGCGGTAGAAAACATCCGCGCCGCCGGCAGCGATGGCGCGCAGCGTAGCGGCATATTCCGCATTGACGATGCGCTCGCCCACCGGCCGCGCGCGATCGTCGGCCGTGTAGAACAGCTGCCGCGCCATCGCATCGGCACCCAGGTCGCGCTCGCGATCGAGCAGGCGATGCAGCCGTGGCGAGACGGCGAAGCCGCCTTCCGCCAGGCGAATCGCCGGCTCGAAAAGCCGCGCCCACGGCAGGCGCCCATGCTCCCGATGCGCCAGCTCCAGCATGCGCAGCAACCCGGGCACGCCCACGGGCCGTCCGCCGACGATCGCATCGCGCGGCGAAAGCGGCGTGCCGTCGGCGCCGAGAAAACGGGTCGCGCGCGCCGCCGCGGGCGCGGTTTCGCGGCCGTCGTAGCTGCGCACGCGCTTCGCGTCCCGCGACCAGTGGAGCAGAAACGCGCCGCCGCCGATGCCCGAGGATTGCGGCTCCACGAGCCCCAGCACCATCTGCACCGCAATCGCCGCATCGACCGCGCTGCCGCCCGCACGCAGCATCTCCAGGCCCGCATCTACCGCATGCGGGTTCGCCGCCACGACCATTGTCTTCGGCGCGACAAGGGCCCGCCTGTCCTCGCGACCGGTGGCGCCTTCGGGCTCGGCGGCGCGCAGCGGCGCGAGCAGGCAACAGGCGGCGAGCACCAGCGCGGCGAGAATCCGCATTCTTTAATCTAACGCAAATCCGCGCGGCGCCCACTGGCTAGCATGGCCGGGCGTATCGAGAGGGGATGACGGTGTTTCAGGTCAGGATTCACGGCCGCGGCGGGCAGGGCGTAGTCACCGCCGCGGAAATGCTGTCGATCGCTGCCTTCCGCGAGGGGCGGCACGCGCAGGCCTTCCCGAGCTTCGGCTCCGAGCGCACCGGCGCGCCGGTGGTCGCGTACTGCCGCATCGACGACCGCGAGATCCGGCTGCGCGAACCGATCCTGCAACCCGATGCGCTCATCATCCAGGACCCGACCCTGCTGCACCAGGTGGACGTGTTCGGCGGCCTCGCGCCGGACGGCTACATCCTCATCAACACGACGCGCACCTTCGAGGCCCTCGGCCTGGGCGAATTCATGCGCGGCTTTCATGCCGAGCATCTGTGCACGGTGAACGCCACCGAGCTCGCGCTCAAGCATGTCGGCCGGCCGGTGCCGAACGCCGCGCTGCTGGGGGGGTTCGCCGCCGTGACCGGCCGCATCTCGCTGGCGTCGGTCGTCGCCGCGATCCGCGACAAGTTCCGCGGCCGGATCGCCGAGGCCAACGTCGCCGCCGCGAGCGAGGCCTTCGAATTCGTCACGCGCGAAACGCGCGCGCGCAGCCATGCTGAAACAGATTGAAGGCTCGCGCGCCGTGGCGGCCGCGGTGGCGCTGTGCCGCCCCGAGGTGATCTGCGCCTATCCGATCTCGCCGCAGACGCACATCGTCGAGGCGCTCGGCGAGGCGGTCAAGGCGGGCGAGCTGCCGCATTGCGAGTTCATCAACGTCGAATCGGAATTCGCCGCCATGTCGGTGGCGATCGGGGCCTCCGCCGCGGGCGCGCGCGCCTACACGGCGACCGCGAGCCAGGGACTGCTCTTCATGGCGGAGGCGGTGTACAACGCCTCGGGCCTGGGGCTGCCGATCGTCATGACGGTGGCGAACCGCGCCATCGGCGCGCCGATCAACATCTGGAACGATCATACCGACGCGATGAGCCAGCGCGACTGCGGCTGGATCCAGCTCTTCGCCGAGACCAACCAGGAGGCGCTCGACCTTCACATTCAGGCTTTCCGCCTCGGCGAGGAGCTTTCGCTGCCGGTGATGGTGTGCATGGACGGCTTCATCCTGACGCATGCCTACGAGCGCGTCGACCTGCCTACGCAGGCGCAGGTGGATGCCTGGCTGCCGCCCTTCGAACCGCGCCAGGTGCTCGATCCCGCGGAGCCGGTGTCGATCGGCGCCATGGTCGGGCCGGAGGCTTTCATGGAAGTGCGCTATCTCGCGCACGCCAAGCAGATGCGCGCGCTCGAGCTGATCCCGGGCTGGGCCGAGGAATTCCGCCGCGCTTTCGGCCGCGACACCGGCGGGCTGACGCACACCTACCGCACCGAGGACGCCGAAGTGATCGTGGTGGCGCTCGGCTCGGTGCTCGGCACCATCAAGGACACGGTCGACGCGATGCGCGAAGGCGGCACGAGGATCGGCGTGCTCGGCATCACCTGCTTCCGGCCCTGGCCGGCGGCCGCGGTGCGCGCGGCGCTCGCCGGCGCGCGCAGGATCGTGGTGCTGGAAAAGTGCCTTGCCGTGGGCCTGGGCGGCATCGTCTCCAGCAGCGTGCGCATCTCCTATCCGGGTTCGCCCGCGGCGGTGCACACCGTGATCGCCGGGCTGGGCGGGCGCGCCATCACGCGCGACGCCCTCGCGCGCGTATTCGCCGAGGCGCTCGCCGGGACGCTCGCGCCGCTCACCTTTCTCGATCTCGACCGTGCCATGGTCGAGCGGGCGCTCGCGCGCGAGCGCGAGCAGCGGCGTTCCGGACCGATCGCCGAAAACATCCTGCGCGACCTCGGCACGGTCGCCTCCAGGGCGGGCTGAACGCGATGCCGTTCCAGCCGGTCAAGTTCTACCAGACGGGAACCTTCACGGTCGGCAACCGGCTGCTTGCGCCGCACGAGCGCTCGGTGCAGTCGAACATGCGCCGCACCAATTCGCTCAATTCCGGGCACCGCGCCTGCCAGGGCTGCGGCGAGGCGCTCGGGGCGCGCTACGCGATCGACGCCGCGATGGACGCGACCGGCAAGCGCCTCATCGCAGCGAACGCCACCGGCTGCCTCGAAGTGTTCTCCACGCCCTATCCGGAAACCTCGTGGCAGATTCCGTGGATCCATTCGCTGTTCGGCAATGCGGCGGCCGTTGCGACCGGCATCGCGGCGGCGCTGCGGGTGAAGGGCCAAAGCGACACGCGCGTCATCGCGCAGGGCGGCGACGGCGGCACCACCGACATCGGCTTCGGCTGCCTCTCGGGCATGTTCGAGAGGAACGACGACGTGCTCTACATCTGCTACGACAACGAGGCCTACATGAACACCGGTGTGCAGCGCTCCTCGGCGACGCCGCCGGCGGCGCGTACCGCCACCACCGCGGCAGTCGGCCCCGAGCCGGGCAACGTCTTCGGCCAGGGCAAGGACCTGCCGCGCATCGCCATGGCGCACGGCATTGCGTACGTCGCCACCGCGACCGTGGCCGAACTGCGCGACCTCGAAGCCAAGGTCTGCCGCGCCATGGAAATCCGCGGCGCGCGCTACATCCACGTCTTCGTGCCCTGCCCGCTCGGCTGGGGACATGCCTCCGAAGACACGATCCGCATCTCCCGCCTGGCGAAGGAAACGGGCCTCTTTGCCGTATTCGAGGCCGAGCACGGCGAGGTGACGAGCGTCTCGAAGATCCGCCGCAAGCTGCCCGTGGAAGACTACCTGCGGCCGCAGCGGCGCTACGCGCACCTGTTCGGCAATCCGCCGCGCACCGAGGTGATCGCGCGCATCCAGGCGATCGCCGATCGGAACGTGAAGCGGTATGGGTTGGTCGATGAGTGATTCCGGACAACTCGCGCGGGATTCACGCAGGATGGCGCGGATTCGTCTTTCCCATGATCTCGGCTTTTCGGCGAGATTCATGCCGAAAAGCCGAGAACGGGGAAATTCCAATTCGCACCGTCGCGTCCCTCGGAGGCCGGTGGCGATTCCTGCAGCGACCGACTCACCCGATGCGTAAACCCTTCGCCATCACCCTCGATCCGGGCTCCAGCCTCGCCAACCACACCGGCAGCTGGCGTACGATGCGGCCGGAGTACGTCGACCGCCTGCCGCCGTGCAATCACGCCTGCCCTGCGGGCGAGAACATCCAGGACTGGCTCTATCACGCCGAGTCTGGCGACTACGAAGCCGCGTGGCGCAGCCTGACGATGAACAATCCGCTGCCCGCGGTGATGGGGCGCGTGTGCTACTACCCCTGCGAGGACGCGTGCAATCGCGCGACGCTGGACGACGCGGTGGGGATCAATTCGGTCGAGCGCTTTCTCGGCGACGAGGCCATCCGGCGCGGCTGGCAATTCGATCCGCCCGCGCAATCGAGCGGCCAGCGCGTGCTGGTCGTAGGCGCCGGGCCCTCGGGGCTTTCGGCCGCGTATCACCTGGCGCGGCTCGGGCATGCGGTGGAAATCCACGAGGCGGGGCCGTTTGCGGGCGGCATGATGCGCTTCGGCATTCCGAAGTACCGGCTGCCGCGCGAGGTGCTCGAGGCCGAGGTGCGGCGCATTCTCGAGCTGGGGGTGAAGCTGCACTTGAACGCCAAGGTTTCAGATATCCGCGAGACCATGCGCACGGGCGGCTTCGACGCGGCCTTCCTCGCCGTCGGCGCGCACATCGCGAAGCGCGCCTACATCCCGGCAGGCACCGCCTCCCGCATGCTCGACGCGGTTTCGGTGCTGCGCAGCATGGAGGGCGAGGAGCGGCCGCTGCTCGGCCGCCGCGTCGTGGTCTACGGCGGCGGCAACACCGCGATCGACGTCGCGCGCACCGCCAAGCGCCTGGGCGCCACCGAGTCGATCATCGTCTATCGCCGCACGCGCGAGCGCATGCCGGCGCACGATTTCGAGGTCGAGGAG
>SCUH01000304.1 GCA_004298295.1 Betaproteobacteria bacterium
GTGGCGCACGTAGTCGTCGAGGCATTCCTCGGCGAAATGGCGGAAGAGCTTGCGGCTGCGCAGATGGGCCCTGGCGTCCTCGCGGCTGGGCCAGTGGCTGCGCCGGTCGCGCGTCGCGCCCGCCGGCGTCACGCGGTCGACGATGCCGAAGCGCTTGCTGGCGCCGAGCAGCCGGCCCTTCACCGCGCCGATCACGGGCGCATCCAGCAGGACGATGGCGCGGAACAGCTCGGGCCGGCGCACCGCCGCGAGCAGCGTGAGGTAGCCGCCGAGGGAATGCCCGACGCCGAACACCGGCTCGCCGCGCCACTCGCGCTCGATCTCGTCCTCCAGCTGCTCCACCAGGTGCAGCCAGCGATCGGTCACCGGATAGCGCGGGTCGGTGCCGATGGCCTCGATCGCACCGATGCGGTGCCGGCGGCCGAGCGCGCCCAGCAGCGCGGCGTAGCACGGCGCCGGAAAGCCGTTCGCGTGCGAGAACTGGAGCGGGGACTTGCGCGCGTTCAGGTGGTCGGCTCGCCCGGCGCGGCGGCCTCGGCGGGCTGCCCGATGTGGTAGCCCTGGGCGTAGTCGCAATGCGCGTGGCGCAGGAATTCGATCTGCGCCTCGGTCTCGACCCCTTCGGCGACGACCTTCAGCCCGAGCGCGTGCGCGAGTCCCACGATGGTGACGATGATCGCCTCGTTGTCCTTGTGCTCGGCCATGTCGGCGACGAAGGAGACGTCGATCTTGAGCTTGTCCACCGGGAAGCGCCGCAGGAAGGTGAAGCTCGAGTGGCCGGTGCCGAAATCGTCGATCGCGAGCGCCACGCCGAGCTCCTTCAGCTTGTGCAGCGTCGGGATCGTGACGTCCGGATACTGCATGATCGCGGTTTCGCCGATTTCCAGCTCGAGCAGGTGCGGCGGCAGGCCCGACTCGCGCAGCGCGCGCTGCACCGTGTCCACCAGCTTCGGATCGCCGAACTGCCGCGCCGACAGGTTGACCGCGATCGGCAGCACCGTCTCGCCGCCCTGCGCGTGGGCCCAGCGGCAGGCCTCGCGCAGCGCCCACTCGCCGAGCCGCAGGATGAGGCCGGTGTCCTCCGCCAGCTGGATGAACTCGCCCGGCGTCACCAGGCCGCGCGCCGGATGCTGCCAGCGCAGCAGCGCCTCGTTCGCCGCCACGGCGCCGGTGTCGAGGTCGATCACCGGCTGGCAGCGCAGCCGCAGCTCGCCGTTCTGCACCGAGCGGCGCAGGTCGTTCTCGAGCGCGAGGCGCCGCGTCGCGGCGATGTTCATCTGCTCGGTGAAGAACTGGTAGTTGGCGCGGCCGATCTCCTTGGCGTGGTACATCGCCGCGTCGGCGTTGCGGATCAGCGCCTCGGCGTCGCGCCCGTCGTCGGGGAATACGGTGATGCCGATCGAGCAGGTGATGTGCAGGTCGCGCTCGTCCAGCGTCACGGGCTGCGCCACCGCCTCGATGATCTTCTGCGCCACGTGCGCGGCGTCCGAGGAGCGCTTGATCTCCGGCAGCAGGATGACGAACTCGTCGCCGCCGAGGCGGCAGATGGTGTCGCCCTCGCGCAGCTGGTCGACCAGCCGCTGTGCGACTTCCTTCAGCATCGCGTCGCCGACCGCGTGGCCGAGCGTATCGTTGACGTGCTTGAAGCGGTCGAGGTCGACGAACATCACCGCGGTCAGCTTGCGGTTGCGCACGCTGAAAGCGAGCGCCTGGGTGACGCGGTCTTCGAACAGGCGGCGGTTGGGCAGCCCGGTCAGCACGTCGTGGTCGGCGAGATGCTGCGCGCGCCCCTCGGCCTGCAGGCGCTCGGCGATTTCGGCTTCGAGGCGCCGGTTGGTCGCCTGCAGCTCCGCGGTGCGCTCGGCGATCAGGCGCTCCTCGGCCAGCTTGTGCTCGGCGAGTTCCGCCTGCAGCCGGTCGATGATCGCCTGCAGCTCGGCGATTCGGTGCGCGAGCGTGGCCTCGGGCGCGCCCGGCGCCGGGGCGGGCGCCGGTTCCGGTCGGGCCCTGTCGGCGAGCCACACGGTGCCCTGCGAGGGCTGCTGGGGATTGATCGCCCGGGCGACGATGCGGCAGGGAAAGCGGCTGCCGTCGCGGCGCTGCAACTCCCATTCGACGTCGAGCTGGCCGCCGCCGGCGAGCACGGGGATCGCGATCCGGCCGAGCGTCTCGTAACTCTCGCGCGAGCTGTAGACGACGTCGCCCGGCTGGCCGATGAGCTCCTCCGCCGTCCAGCCGAACAGTTCGGCGAACCTCGCGTTGCACAGGTAGAACCTGCGCTCCCGCGTGAACGCGATCCCGATCCCGGCGTTGGCGAGTATCGCCTCGACCTCGAGCTGCGGCTGGCGCGGCCGCACGGCGTGGCCCTGGGCCTGCGCCTCCGCCCACGCCAGCGGCGCCATGGGAACGGGTTCGCTCATGGCCTCGCCAGGCGCTCGAAATCGGCGGCGTAATCCAGGAAGCGCGCCCGCGCCGATTCGCGCTGCGCCAGGGTCAGCGTGCGCTCAAGGTCGAGCAGCATGGCAAACAGCTCGTCGAGGTTGGCGCGATGCGCCGCGACAAACGCCGCCTCGCGGCCGCGGTCCCAGCGCTGCGCCCAGTCGGGCAGGCGTTGCACCGCCTCGCGCGCGCGCAGCATGTCGAGAAACTCCGCTTGCAGGCGCCGGCGCTCGCGGTCGCGCATCGCGCCGACGAGCGGCGCCCGCTCGCTGTACCGCCTGACCCGCTCGACCTGCGCATCGCTCAACCCCCCCAACCAATCCTCCAGCCGCTCGAGATTGCGCCTGGTGCGGCGCTTGCGGCGCTCTCCCTCGTCACCCTCGAGCTGCTCGCGCGCGAACTTGCGGTTATCCTCCGCAAACCGCTGCCGCAGATGCTCGATCTGCTCCGGGCCGAGCCGGTCCAGCAGCGGCGCGGATTCCTCCGCCGCCGCACGCATGGCCGCCCTGATGTTTGACTGGAACGAATCGTAACCC
>SCUH01000305.1 GCA_004298295.1 Betaproteobacteria bacterium
GAGGCCTACGACCGCATGAGCTATTACGAGCGCTGGATCACTTCGATCACGCAGACCATGATCCAGCGCGGCGTCATCACCACCGAGGAGCTGGGCCGCAAGATGGAACAGATCGCGGCGCGGCAGGACGACCCGTGCCGCAAGTAGCCGCCCGGCCGCAGTATCCGACCGACCATCCGTCGGTGCCGGTGCGCTTCGCGGCGGGCGACCGGGTCCGCGTGCGCAAGACCTTTCCGCTCGGGCACATCCGCACGCCGTTCTACATCCGCGGCCACAGCGGCGTGATCGAGCGGTATTGCGGCAATTTCCCGGTGCCGGAAGAGCTGGCGCAGATGCGCAGCGGGCTGCCGGCGCAGCCGCTCTACCGGGTGCGTTTTCTGCAGCGCGAGGTCTGGCCGGATTACGCCGGCCGCGCCGACGACGTCATCGAGATCGAGATTTTCCAGCACTGGCTGGAGGCCGTGAAGACTTGAGCGAGCGCGGCAAACCGAACGAGTTGGGCGAGTACCGGCCGCTCTCCTATTTCCAGCTGATGGAAGTGAGCCTGCGTGAGCTGCTGGTGGAAAAGGGCATCGTCAGCGATGCCGAGGTGCAGGCGACGCTCGAGGACATGCGCGCGCGCGGGCCGGACGCGGGTGCGCGGGTGGTGGCACGCGCCTGGGTCGATGCGGATTTCAAGGCGCGCCTGCTGGAAAACGGCACCCGCGCCTGCGAGGCGTTCGGGCTCGACGTTCCGGCGCTGCGCCTGGTGGTGGTGGAAAACACGCCGCAGGTGCACAACGTCATCGTCTGCACGCTCTGCTCCTGCTATCCGCGCATGCTGCTCGGCTTGCCGCCGGACTGGTACAAGTCGCGCCATTACCGCTCCCGCGTGGTGCGCGAGCCGCGCACCGTGCTGCAGGAGTTCGGCCTGCGTCTGCCCGAGGCGGTACAGCTGCGCGTGCACGACTCCACCGCCGACATGCGCTACCTGGTGCTGCCGATGCGGCCCGCCGGCACCGCGGGCTGGAGCGAGGCGCAGCTCGCCTCGATCGTGACGCGCGACTGCATGATCGGCGTCGCGGTGCCTGATACATCGGGGTCAGAGTAAGTTCGCGCAGGCCTGGAACTTACTCTGACCCCGATGAATCCGCTGCGCATCGAGCCGCTGGGCGACGCGGCGCTGTACGCCGAGTTTTCGCGCACCCTCGACCTGCGGATCAACGAGGCCCTGCAGGCGGTCGCCGCCGCGCTGCGCGAGAGGGCACCGCCCTGGCTGCGCGACGTCGTGCCCTCGCTCGGCGGGCTGGCGCTGCATTTCGATCCCGAGCACGCCGCGCTTCCGGAGGCGCCGCTGCGGGCCGCCACCGATCTGCTCCTCGATTGCCTGAAGGCAACGGCGCGCGCGCGCACGGCGGGGCGCGAGGTGGAGGTGCCGGTCTGCTACGACGCCCAGTTCGGCCTCGACCTGGACGCAGTGGCCGCGCAGACCGGGCTGGACGCGGCGCAAGTCGTGCGCCTGCATGCGGCGACGGAACATCGCGTGCTGATGGTGGGATTCGCCCCGGGCCAGCCGTACATCGGCGGGCTCGATCCGCGCCTCGCGGTGCCGCGGCGCGCGACGCCGCGCACGCGCGTGCCGGCAGGCTCGATCGCGATCGCCAACGCGCAGAGCGTCGTGTATCCGTTCGAGATCGCGGGCGGCTGGAGCGTGCTCGGGCGCACGCCGCTGCGCGTGTTCGATCCGCAGCGCGAGCCGCCGAGCCTGCTCCTGCCGGGCGACCGGGTGCGCTTCGCGCCGATCTCGCGCCAGCGCTTCGAGGCCTTGCGATGAGCGTGCGCGTGCTCAGGCCGGGCATGCTGACGACCGTGCAGGACCGCGGCCGCCACCGCATGCAGCATCTGGGTATCGTGCCCGGCGGCGCTATGGATCCGGTGGCGTTCGAACTGGCGAATGCGCTGGTCGGCAACCTGCAGGGAGAAGCCGCGCTCGAGTTCACGCTGCTCGGTCCGCAACTCGCGTTCGAGGCGGCGGCGCTGATCGCGCTGTGCGGTGCCGAGTTCGAGGCGACCCTCGATGGGCAGCCGATGCCGCTCGACCGTCCGGTGCTGGTGACCTCGGGCACGCGCCTCGCGGCCGGGCGCGCGCGCAGGGGGAGCCGCGCCTACCTTGCCGTGGCGGGCGGGATTGCCGTGGAGCCGGTCCTGGGCAGCCGCAGTACCTATCTGCCGGCGCAATTCGGCGGCTGGCAGGGTCGCGTCCTGCGTTCGGACGACCTGCTGCCGCTGGCGCCCGAGTGCGCCGCGCTCTCGGGCGCGCGCGCCGAACGGCTGCGGCTGCCGGGCGGCGCGCCCCACCGCACGGTACCCTGGTCGGCGCCCTCGCTCACGCTGCCCGAGCGCGAATTCATCGTGATCCATGCCATGGAGGGCCGGCATTTCGGTGGTTTCGATGCCGACTCGCAACGCGCGTTCTTCGACGCCACCTGGCGCGTCGCGCCGGCCTCTGACCGCATGGGATTTCGCCTGCTCGGGCCCGCGCTCGCCCGTGTCGACGGCGATGAGCTATTATCGGAGCCCACCTGCCTCGGTACGGTGCAGGTGCCCGCCGACGGCGCGCCGATCGCGCTGATGGCGGATCATCAGACCACGGGGGGCTATCCCAAGATCGCCGAGATCGCCGGCGCCGATGTGCCGCGGCTCGCGCAGCTTGCGCCCGGAGCCGCGCTGCGTTTCGTGCGTTGCACGCTGGCGGAGGCGCAGGCGCTGCGCCGGGCGGCGCGCCAGCGCGTCGAATCGGCGCGGCGCGGCATTGCCTGGAAATATCAGTCATGAAGACCATCGACCTCAACTGCGACATGGGCGAGAGCTTCGGCATCTGGAAGATGGGCGCCGATGCCGCAGTCATGCCTTACATCTCTTCGGCCAACATCGCCTGCGGCTATCACGCGGGCGACCCCGCCACGATTCGCGCCACCGTGCGTCTCGCCGTGGATCATGGCGTCGCGGTGGGCGCCCATCCGTCGCTCCCGGACCTGCAGGGCTTCGGCCGGCGCGTGATGCGCATCACGCCGCAGGAAATGTACGACCTCGTGCTCTATCAGGCCGGCGCGGTCGAAGCCTTCGCGCGAGCGGCGGGCGCGCGCCTGCACCACGTCAAGTGCCACGGCGCGCTCTACAACATGGCGGCCAATGACGAGGCGCTGTCGGACGCCTGCGCGCGCGCGGTGAAGGATCTGGGCGGCGGCGTCCTGCTGTACGCCCTGGCGGGCAGCCGCATGATGGCCTGCGCGAAGCGCCTCGGCGTCGGTGCGGTCGGCGAAGCGTTCGCCGATCGCGGCTACGAGGACGACGGCACGCTCGCGGCGCGCAACCGTCCAGGCGGCATGATCGAGGACGAACCGAAGGCGGTGGCCCAGGCGCTCGCCCTGATCGGCGAGGGCTACGTCACGAGTCTTTCGGGCAAGCGGGTGCCGGTGGAACCGGGCACGCTCTGCCTGCACGGCGACCAGCCCGGCGCGGCGGCTTTTGCGAAGGCGCTGCGCGCAGCATTCCAATCCCACGCCATCGAGGTAAGAGCCCCATGACCGCAAGACTGTTCACGCCCATCACGCTCGGCGGCATCACGCTGCCCAACCGCATCGTCGTCGCGCCGATGTGCCAGTACTCGGCCGACGACGGCTGCATGAGCGACTGGCACATGGCGCACCTGGGGAGCCTCGCGTGCTCGGGCGCGGGGCTGGTGATGGTGGAGGCGAGCGGCGTCACGCGCGAAGGCCGCATCACGCACCATTGCACCGGCCTGTACACCGACCACAACGAGGCGGCGATGCAGCGCGTGGTGGCGGCCTGTCGCCGCATCACCCGATCGCCGATCGGCATCCAGCTGGCGCACGCGGGCCGCAAGGCCTCGACCCAGGTGCCGTGGCTGGGCGGCAAGCCGCTCGCCGCCGGCGAATCGCCCTGGCCGACGGTCGCGCCCTCGGCGCTCGCCTTCGGCGACGGCTGGCACGTTCCGCACGAGTTGAGCGCCGGCGAGATCCGCGGCGTGATCGACGCCTTCGCCGCGGCGGCGCGGCGCGCACTGGCGATCGGTTTCGACGTGCTCGAGCTGCACTCGGCGCATGGCTATCTGACGCACCAGTTCCTGTCGCCGCTTGCCAATCACCGCAGCGACCGCTATGGCGGCAGCCTCGAGAACCGCATGCGCTTTGCGCTGGAAATGGCGCGCGCGGTGCGCGAGCTCTGGCCGCGCGAGCGCGCGCTCGGCGCGCGCATCACCGCGAGCGACTGGGCCGAGGGCGGATTCGGGCTCGAGGACGCCGTCGTCTACGCGCGCGAGCTCAAGGCGGTCGGTCTCGATTACGTCTGCGTCTCGAGCGGCGGGCTGGTGGCGCAGCAGCGCATCAAGGTCGAACCCGGTTACCAGGTGGGATTCGCGGCGCGCGTGAAGCAGGCGGTGCCGATCGCCGTGCGCGCCGTGGGCATGATCGTGGACCCCGAGCAGGCCGAGCAGATCGTCGCTTCGGGCAAGGCGGACATGGTGGCGCTGGCGCGCGGTCTGCTCGACAACCCGCGCTGGGTCTGGCACGCGGCCGAGCGCTTCGGTGCCAGTGTCGAATACCCGCCGCAGTACGCACGCAGCCATCACGCGGTCTGGCCCGGGGCCGCGCTGGCGCGGCCGCGCGGCGTGCCCACGCAGGCCGCGGCGTGAGCGCGCGGCACTTCGCGCAGAGCTATGCCGAGGCGCGCGAGAAGTTTGCCGCCGCTGCATCGGCCGAGGGCCTGGTGCTGGAGCGCAACGTCCATCCGGGCGCACGCGGCGCCGAAGGCGAGGAACTGTCGCTGGATTGCGCCCGCCTCGGGCCGGCGCGGGCGGCGGACCTGCTCGTGCTCACCAGCGCCACGCACGGGGTCGAAGGCTTCTGCGGTTCCGGCGCCCAGGTGGCGCTGCTGCACGACGCCGATTTTCTCGCGCGCGCCCGCTCGAGCGGCACCGCGGTGCTGTTGGTGCACGCCGTCAATCCCTACGGCTTCTCGCACTGGGGGCGCACGAACGAAAACAACATCGACCTGAATCGCAATTTCATCGATCACGCCGCGCTGCGGCCGGCCAATGACGCCTATGCCGAAGTGCATCCGCTGCTGGTGGCCGAAGAATGGCCGCCCGCGGCCGAACGCGAAGCCGCCATCGGCCGCTACATCGCCGAGCGCGGCCAGTTCGCGTTCCAGGCGGCGGTGTCCGGCGGACAGTACGCCTATCCCGACGGGCTGTTCTTCGGCGGCCATGCGCCGAGCTGGTCCAATCTCACGCTGCGCCAGGTGCTGCGCGCGCACGGCGCCGGCGCGCGGCGCCTGTTGTGGATCGACTTTCACACCGGGCTCGGACCCTACGGCCATGGCGAGCTGATCCACGCCGGCCGCGACGACGACGCCGAACTGGCGCGCGCCACCACGGTCTGGGGCGGCGAGCTGAAGTCGATCTACAAGGGCACCTCGGTGTCGGCGCGGCTCGAGGGGCTGCTCGCGTTCGCCGCTTACGAGGAAGTGCCGCAGGCGGAGCTGACGGGCTGCGCGCTAGAATTCGGCACGCTTCCCGTGATGCAGGTGCTGCAGGCGCTGCGCGCCGAGAACTGGCTGCGCCGCCATGCGCAGGCTGCGCCGGGCGAGCGCGCGGCGCTGCGCCGGCAGGTGCGGGACGCGTTTTATTGCGATGCTGGCGACTGGAAGGAGCGGGTGGTAGCGCAGGGCCGCGAGGTGGCGTTGCAGGCGCTGGCGGCGCCGCGTTGGCGCGTATGACGCAGACACTGGACCTTGTTGCCATGGCGCTGGTGGGCGTCGGCATCGCGGTGGCGCTGGGGGCGCTGCAGCCCGCGTTCCGGCTGATCGCGGAGATGCCCTCGAAACCGCTGCAGCGCCAGTGGCAGGTGCTGGCGGCGCTGATCGGCGTCTTGGTCATCGGCTACATCGCGTACTCGGTGCTGTTTTTCGGCCGTCACGAGGCGTTGCGCGATCTCCTGGCGCCCGCGATGTTCCTGCTCGGCGCCCTCTTCGTGCTGCTGGTGACGCGGCTCGCGCTGTCGACCGCGCACGACGTGCAGCGCGTGGCGATGCTGGAGCACGAGAACATCACCGACGCGCTCACCGGACTGCGCAACCGGCGCTTCCTCGACCTGCG
>SCUH01000306.1 GCA_004298295.1 Betaproteobacteria bacterium
TTGGGATCGGTCGAGGCGAGCCGTCCGGTGACGGCCACGGCCTGCGAGTAGGTCGTGTGAACGCGCCCGGTCTGCGGGTTCACCATGCGCGGCAGCTTGTCGGTGTAGGTCGACTTGAGCTTGGCGAGTGCGCGGAATTCCAGCAGCAGCTTGGGCAGCGGATAGTCAGGCGCCAGCTCGGCCAGCGCATCCTCGTCGGTCGAGGGCTGACCGGAAGGCGTGCGCCGCTTGACCGGCAGTCCCTGGCGCTCGAACAGGATTTCCTGGATCTGCTTGGGCGAATTCAGGTTGAAGGGCTGGCCGGCCGCCTGATGCGCCTTCTGTTCCAGCTCGAACATCTCCTTGCCGAGTTCATGGCTCTGGGCGGTCAGCTTGGCGGCGTCCAGCAGCACGCCGTTGCGCTCCATCTTCAGCAGCACCGGCAGCACCGGCAATTCGATGCGCTCGTAGATCGTGCGCAGCTTTTCGTCCGCTGCGATCTTCGGGTAGAGCACGTCGTGCACGGCGGCGGCGCAATCGGCGTCCTCGGCCGCGTATTCGGTGGCGCGGCCGATTTCGACCGCGGCAAACGCAATGCGCGCCGCGCCCTTGCCGGTGACTTCGTCGTAGGTGATCGTTTTCCAGCCCAGGTGCCGCTGCGCGAGCGAATCGAGATCGTGCCGCTCGTGGGCCTCGAGCACATAGGATTCGAGCAGCGTGTCGTGCGCGATGCCCCCGAGCGCGATGCCGTGGTTGGCGAGGACGTGGGCGTCGAATTTCAGGTTCTGTCCCACCTTGGCATGGCGCGCGCTCTGCAGCCAGGGTTGCAGGAGCGCGAGCGCAACCGGCAGCGCGAGCTGCGCCGGCGCGCCGGGATATTCGTGCGTGAGCGGCAGATACCAGGCCGTGTCGCCGCAGGCGAACGACATGCCGACCAGGCGCGCCATCATCGGCTCGAGCCCCGTCGTCTCGGTGTCGAAGCCGACCAGCGGCGCCTGTTCGAGCTGCGCGAGCAGCGCGCGCAGTGTGGCTTCGTCCGCGACGGTGAGGTAGCGGCGGCGCTCGATCTGGTGCGACAGCGTTGCCGCGGGCGCAGCCGCCAGGTTGCGACGCGGCGCCTCCGGCGCGACGCCCTCCAACTCGCGCTGCCAGGTCCTGAAACCGAAGCGCTCGTACAGTTCGCGCAGCCTGGCCGGATCGCCGCCGCCGTCGACCAGATCGTCGAGCGCGAGCGGCAGGCCGACGTCGCGTTTCACGCTGAGCAGCGCGCGCCCCTGCGGCAGCCAGTCGAGCGCCTGCCGCAGGTTCTCGCCCACGGCGCCGCCGATGTCCGCGGCATGCGCCATCACCGCGTCGAGCGAGCCGTACAGCGCGATCCAGCGTGCCGCGGTCTTCGGCCCCACCTTTTCCACGCCCGGGACGTTGTCCACCGCGTCGCCGACGAGCGCGAGGTAATCGACGAATCGCTCCGGCGCGACGCCGAATTTCTGCCGCACGCCCTCGGGATCAAGCGTTTCGTTGCTCATCGTGTTGACCACCGTCACGCGCTCGTCGACGAGCTGGGCGAGGTCCTTGTCGCTCGAGGAGATGACGCAGCGCCAGCCCCC
>SCUH01000307.1 GCA_004298295.1 Betaproteobacteria bacterium
GCGCCAGGACCCGGTGGCCACCGTGATCGAGGGTTGTGTCGGCTGCGGCCTGTGCGGCGAGAACGCCCATGCCGCCGTGCTCTGCCCGTCGTTCTACCGCGCCGAAGTGGTGCAGAACCCGGGCCCATGGGACCGCATGCTCGAGCGCGTCCGCAGCGTGGTGCTGCCGTCGTGACAATCCCGCTGCGCTCGACCACCATCCTCGTCGCCGCCCTTGGCGGCGAAGGCGGCGGCGTCATGTCGGAATGGCTCATGAGCGCCGCCCAGCGCTGCGATTTCCCGGCGCAGGCGACTTCGATCCCCGGCGTGGCGCAACGCACCGGGGCCACCACCTATTACCTGGAGATCTTTCCCGCGCCGCGCAGCGCGCTGGGCGGGCGGGAGCCGGTGATGGCGCTTACGCCCAGCCCCGGAAACGTCGACCTGATGGTGGCCTCCGAGCTGGTCGAGGCAGGGCGCGCCATGCAGAACGGCTTCGTCAACCCGGAGCGAACCACCCTGGTGGCCTCGACGCATCGCATCTACGCGACCATCGAAAAAATGCAGATGGGCGACGGTCGCTTCGACAGCGTCCGGGTGCTGGAGGCTGCGCGCCAGCTCGCGCGCAAGGCCGTGCTGTTCGACATGCGCAATGCCGCGCACGACGCCGGCACCGTGATCAACGCCGTCCTGTTCGGCGCGATGGCGGGAAGCGGAGCGCTGCCGCTGCCGCGAGACGCCTGTGAGGCGGCGATCCGCGAGCGCGGCAAGGGCGCCGAAGCCAGCCTGCGGGGATTCGCCGCCGGGTTCGAGCTTGCGAGCGCGATGACCGCGCCCGAGCCCGAGCCCGAGACGGCCGCGGCGCGCAAGCCGCGCACGGCGCAGGAATTGGTCGACCTGGGGGTCGCGCGCCTGCGTGACTACCAGGGCGACGCTTATGCCCAGCTGTACCTGACGCGCCTCAAGGCGCTACACGCCGATCCGCAGCTGCTGGCAGAGGTCGCGCGCCATCTCGCCGTCTGGATGAGCTACGAGGACATCATCCGCGTCGCGGATCTGAAAACGCGCGGCTCGCGCTTCGAGCGCGTGCGCCGCGAGGTCGGCGCGCGCGAGGACGAGCCGGTGATCGTCATCGACTACCTCAAGCCCGGCCTCGAGGAGCTCGCCTCCATCCTGCCGCCCGCGCTTGGAGGCCGGCTCATCGCGTGGGCCCGGACGCGCGGCAAGCTCGATGCGTACAACGTCGGCCTGCACGTGCAGACCTCGAGCGTGTTCGGGTTCCTGCTGGTGCGCGCCTTGGCGTGGCTGAGGCCCTGGCGGCCCTACAGCTATCGCTTCCGCGAAGAGCAGGCGCGCATCGAGCGCTGGCTGGCGGCCGTCCGCGAGGCGGTCCCCAGGAGCAGCGAGCTGGCCATGGAAATTGCCGCCTGCGCGCGACTCGTCAAGGGCTACGGCGACACGCATCGCCGGGGTCTGGCCAGTTTCACCGCGATCCTCGACGCCCTGGTCGAGAATCCCGCAACCTCCGATCCCGCGGCGCAGGCGGCCGCGATTCGCAGGGCGCGCGAAGCGGCGCTGGCCGACCCGGAGGGCAATGCCCTGCAGCAGGATCTGGGTCGCCCTGTGGTTTGGCTGTCAAAGGCCTCCTAGACGGCTAGAATTTCGGCTCTCCCCAGGATCCCCGATGGCAGCGATTCCGCAAAAGTCCTTACAGGCCGCGCGCACCGATTTCTACCGGCGCATGGACAAGGACAACCTCGCCCCTTTGTGGGAGGTGCTGCACGCGCTTGTGCCGCCCCAACCCCAGACACTTTGCCGGCCGGCGCTGTGGAAATACCGCGACCTCCGGCCCCATATCCTGGAAGCCGGACGCTTGATCAGCGCAAAGGAGGCGATCCGGCGCGTCCTCATCCTGGAAAATCCGGGCCTACGCGGCCAATCCTCGATCACGCGCAGTCTGTATTGCGGGCTGCAGCTGATCCTTCCCGGGGAAATCGCGCCGAGCCACCGTCATGCGCAATCGGCGCTCAGGTTCGTGGTCGAAGGCTCTGGAGCCTACACCGCCGTGGACGGCGAGCGCACCACCATGCACCCGGGCGATTTCATCATCACGCCGCCGTGGACATGGCACGACCACGGCAACCCGGGCAGCGAGCCGGTGGTCTGGATGGACGGGCTCGACATCAACATCCTGGCGCTGTTCGACGCCCAGTTTGCCGAAAACTATCCTGAGGACGTGCAGCCGGTGACCCGCCGCGAGGGCGACTCGTACGCGCGCTATGGCAACAACCTCCTGCCGCTCGAGCCGCTGCCGCAAAGCCGCGTCTCGCCGCTCTTCAGTTACCCCTACGGCCGCAGCCGCGAGACGCTGCATGCGCTGCAGAGGAACGCTCCGCCGGACGCGTGCCACGGCTGGAAGATGCAGTACAGCAATCCGCTCACCGGCGGCTTCGCCATGCCGACGATCGGCGCCTTCATCCAGCTCCTGCCCAAGGGGTTCCGGTCGGAGCCGTACCGTTCCACCGACGGCACGGTATACGCGGCGGTCGAGGGCAGCGGCCGCGTGCGCATCGGCGATCAATCGCACGACTTCGAGCCGAAGGACACGTTCGTCGTGCCGTCGTGGCACGCGGCGCGCTTCGAGACCGAATCCGAGTGCGTGCTGTTTTCCTATTCCGACCGGCCGGCGCAGGTGGCGCTCGGCTTCTGGCGCGAAAGGCGAGGATGACCAACGCCGCACATTACTCACGCGAGTACAACGCCCGGGCAATGGTTCCGGAGCACCCGCAGTTCTTCGCCCGCTGGGGAGAGCTCTCGGCGCGCGCGCGCGCCACCATGATCTGCTATCTGGACCGGCGCTACGGCGAGATGCCGGGCGAGACCATGGACATCTTTCCGGCGCGCAAGGGCGACGGCAGCTGCATGATGTTCATCCACGGCGGCTACTGGCGCTCGCTCGACAAGGCGGACTTCTCCTTCCTGGCGCCGGCGTGGGTCGACGCGGGAGTGTCGCTCGCGGTGGTGAACTATGACCTGTGTCCCAGGGTCACGGTCGAGGAGATCGTGCTGCAGATGCTGCGCGCAAGCAGCTGGCTGTATCTGAACGCGGAGCAGTACGGCATGGACGAAGACCGGCTCTATGTCGGCGGCCACTCGGCGGGCGGGCACCTGACGGCGATGATGATGGCGGCGCACTGGCCGGTATTCGATACGCGGCTGCCGAAAGACCTGTTCAAGGGCGCGCTGGCGATCAGCGGCATTTACGACCTGCGGCCCATGCTTCAGGTCGATTGGCTCAGCCCCGACTTGCGGCTGGACGAGGCCGCGGCGCTCAAGGTCTCTCCCGCGTTCCTGCCGCCCGCCACGCGGGCGCCGGTGATGACCTGCGTCGGCGGCAGCGAGAGCGCGGAATTCAAGCGCCAGAACGCCTTGCTCGGCGCGCGCTGGAAGGGTGTCTTTGCCGGCGACATTGCAATGCCGGGCGCCCATCATTTCTCCGTCGTCGACGGGCTCGCCAATCAATCCAGCCCGCTTTTTTCGGGCGCCCGCCGGCTGATGAAACTTGACCGCTGATCCTTATCTGCAGGCGGGCGAGTTCATCGACAGCGACCACCCGGCGGTGCGGGCGTTCGCGCTCGAGCACGCCCAGGGTGCCACTGATCGCGAGCGCGCCGTGTCGCTGTACTACGCGGTGCGCGATGGCGTGCGCTACGACCCCTTCCTCAACTTCATGGACGTAGAGACTTACCGTGCCTCGAGCGTGCTCGCGCGCGGGGTGGGTTTCTGCGTCGGAAAGTCGGCGCTGTATGCGGCCTGCGCGCGTGCCATCGACATTGCGGCGCGCATCGGCTTCGCCGACGTCAAGAACCATCTCACCACGCCGCGCCTGCGCGAGCGGATGGGCTCGGACGTTTTCATCTATCACGGCTACGCCGAGTTGCTCCTCGAAGGCAGGTGGGTCAAGGCGACGCCCGTGTTCAACCAGGAGCTGTGTCAGCGCTTCCGCGTCAGGCCGCTCGAGTTCGACGGCCGCGAGGACTCGATCTTCCACCCGTTCGACGAGGACGATCGCCGCCACATGGAATACGTCAATAACCGCGGCACTTTTGCCGACGTTCCGGCGGCGCAGATCATGCGCGATTTCCGCGCCTACTATCCCGGCGGCTACGCGCTCGGCGGGGAGACCGAGAAGGGTACCTTCGGGTAACCCGGCGAGCTGCGGCCTCGCGCCGGAATGCCGCTAGAACGCGGGCTTGGCCAGCATCATGCCGAATTCCGCGGGCGGAGCGACCTTCACCGACCCGGCAATGCTCACCCGGTTGCGGCCCGCCCGTTTGGCCTCGTAGAGCGCTTCGTCAGCGCTTTCGAACATGCGCTCGCCGCTCAGCGCCAAATCGTTGGCGCCTGCCACACCAACGCTCACCGTGATGCTTCGTTCGGCCGCGTGTTGACCCAGCGCTTGGCACGCATCGCGTTGCACTGCGGCACGCAGACGCTCCGCGAGGAGCGCCGCCATATTCGGTGCGGTATGAGGTGCGATGACAGCAAACTCCTCGCCGCCGTATCGCGCCGCCACGTCGGATACGCGCAGGCAGTTGCAGATCAGCTGGCCCACTTTGATCAGGACCTGGTCGCCAACCGCGTGCCCGTAGGAATCGTTCACGTCCTTGAAATGATCGATATCGATCACCAGCAGCGAGAGCGGTATCGCGAAGCGCTTGGCGCGCGCCAGTTCAACCTTCCAGCACTGGTCAAACGCGCGGCGATTCTTCAGTCCTGTCAGCGGATCCGTCGCGCTTTCCGCCTCAAGCGAACTGACTCGGAGCAGGTCGCGCGTGGTCCGCAGCATGATTCGCGCCACGAGCGCGACGAAGGCCGCACCCATGAAGAACATCGCAGGCGCAATCAAGTCGGAAGCGCTCTCATAGCGCTCCTGCGAACGGATCAGGTAGTACAGGTAGCCAAGGATGAAGCACGCGATGAACGCCAGCAGCACGTACCAATCGGAGCGCATTCGCCCGACAGGCAATCCGCTGACCAGCTGCCACAGCGTCGCCGCGGCGGCCACGGACATGATCAATACCGCACTGCCAACCAAGAACGTTGCGGTCGCCTCCATAAGTGCGCCCCCCCCTCTCGTTTCTCAGATGGTATCCGCAGGCGCGACAGGCTGCATAGCCATCGGTGATAATGGATCCGCGCGGTCGGCGAGCGGACCATGACGGAGTCCAAAGTCATTCGCTCTGCTTGCCGGATCAACAACTTACGTTATCCAGCTGGCCCTTTGAATCGCCTGGTCCCGGGTGCCGGGTCAGGTTCATCACCTTGCGTACACTGACGCCTGCATGAGAACACTGCTAGAGGCCTCCTTCCGCGCTGCGGTGGCCGCGGCGGATCCGCTCAAGGTTCTGCCGCTGCAGCTTCCTGCGCCCCCGCGCGGTAACACCTTCGTGGCCGCCGCAGGCAAGGCCGCGGCCTCGATGGCGCTCGCCGTGGAGCGCCATTGGCCGGCCTCCGCCCCGCTTGAAGGGATTGCCGTGACGCGCTACGGTCATTCGCTGCCGACCAAGCGCATTCGGGTCGTCGAGGCCAGCCATCCGGTGCCGGATGAAGCGGGCGAAAACGCGGCGCGGGAAATTCTCGCGGGCACGCGCGCGCTCGGGCCCGACGATCTGCTACTGGCCCTGATTTCGGGCGGCGGCTCGGCGCTGTTGTCGCTGCCAGCCGAAGGCGTCTCGATGGCCGCCCTGAAGGCGATGACCAGGGAACTCCTGCGCTGCGGCGCCTCGATCCAGGAGATCAACACGGTGCGCAAGCACCTGTCGGCAATCCAGGGCGGCCGGCTCGCCGCCGCGTGCCGCGCGCCGGTGCTGGCGCTGGCGATCTCGGACGTCACCGGGGACAACCCGACGCACATCGCCTCAGGCCCCTGCGCGCCCGATCCGACGACCTGCGCCGACGCAGCCGCGGTCCTGCAGCGATACGGCATCGAGCCGCCGGGCGATTTCTCCGAGACCCCCAAGCCCGGCGACCCCGGGTTTGCCAGGGTGGAAAACCGCGTCATCGCTACCGCGCACCGCTCGCTGGAAGCCGCAGCAGAGGTGTTTCGCGCCCAGGGCGTGACGCCCGTGATCCTCGGCGACTCGATCGCGGGTGAGGCTTGCGAAGTGGCGAAAGTCATGGCCGCGCTGGTGCGCGAGATCCGCCTGCACGGCTCGCCGTGGACGCCACCGGTGGCGCTCATCTCTGGCGGCGAGTGCACCGTAACCCTGCGCGCGAGCGGCGGGCGCGGCGGGCGCTGCAGCGAGTTCCTGCTGGCACTTGCAGTCGCCCTGGAAGGCATGGACGACGTCTGGGCGATCGCCGCGGATACCGACGGCATCGACGGTTCCGAAGACAATGCCGGCGCGCTGCTGCGGCCGGACACCCTCGCCCGAGGGCACGCGCGCGCACTCGACGCGAAGACGCATCTCGCGGCCAACGACAGCTATGGATTTTTCGCGGCGCTCGGCGACCTCGTGGTCACCGGCCCTACGCGCACCAACGTGAACGATTTCCGGGCGATCCTGGTGCGCTAGGCACCAGGCGTCGCAGATTCAGGCCGCTTTCTTCGCTTCGGTCTTCTTCTCGGCCACGGCCGGTTCCGGCCGCTCCACCAGCGTCACCAGCGCAAGCGGCGCATTGTCGCCTTTGCGGAAACCCTTCTTCAGGATGCGCAGGTAGCCGCCATTGCGCTTGGCGAAGCGCGGGCCGATGTCGTCGAAGAGCTTGCCCACCGTTTCACGGTCACGCAGGCGGTTGAACGCCAGGCGGCGGTTCGCCAGCGAGGGGGTCTTGCCGATGGTGATCATGGGCTCGACGACGCGGCGCAACTCCTTCGCCTTCGGCAGCGTGGTCGTGATCTCCTCGTGCCGCAGCAGCGACACCGCCATGTTGCGGAACATCGCCAGGCGGTGGCTGGTGGTACGGTTGAGCTTGCGCAGGCCGTGGCCGTGACGCATGGTGTATCTCCCTCAGGTGCGATGGTGCTCGAGCCCGGCCGGCGGCCAGTTCTCGAGCTTCATGCCGAGCGTCAGCCCGCGCGAGGCCAGCACTTCCTTGATCTCGTTGAGCGACTTGCGACCGAGGTTGGGCGTCTTGAGAAGTTCCGTCTCGGTGCGCTGGATCAGGTCGCCGATATAATAGATGTTTTCGGCCTTGAGGCAGTTCGCCGAGCGCACCGTCAGCTCGAGGTCATCCACCGGCCGCAGCAGGATCGGATCCGGAGCGATGGTCTTTTTCTCTTCGGTCGGTAGCGACGTGCCCTCGAGCTGCGCGAACACCGACAGCTGCTCGACCAGGATGCGGGCGGCGTAGCGCACCGCCTCTTCCGGCTCGATCACGCCGTTGGTCTCGATGTCGAGGGTCAGCTTGTCAAGGTCGGTGCGTTGCTCGACGCGCGCCGCGTCCACCGTGTACGAGACGCGGCGCACCGGGCTGTAGGACGCGTCGAGGATGATGCGCCCGATGCTCTTGGTCTCTTCCGGCAGGTAACGCATGTTGCCCGGAACGTAGCCGCGCCCGGATTCGACCTTGATCTGCATCTCGAGCTTGCCGCCCGCGGCAATGTGCGCGATGACGTGCTCCGGATTGACCACCTCGACGTCGTGAGACGCTTCGATGTCGGCCGCGGTCACCGGTCCCTCGCCCTTCTTCTTCAGCGTGACGATGGCGTCCTGGCGGTTATGCAGGCGGAACACCACGCCCTTGAGGTTGAGCAGCAGATCGACCACGTCTTCGCGCACGCCGTCGAGGGTCGAGTACTCGTGCACCACCCCGGCAATCTGCACTTCGGTCGGGGCATAGCCGGGCATCGAGGACAGCAGCACCCGCCGCAGCGCGTTGCCGAGCGTATGGCCGTAGCCGCGCTCGAACGGTTCCATCGTGACTTTGGCGTGCAGCGGCGACAGGTTCTGGACGTCGACGATGCGCGGTTTGAGAAATCCGGTCAGTGCCATATGTGCGTCATCCCGTTACTTC
>SCUH01000308.1 GCA_004298295.1 Betaproteobacteria bacterium
CACCAACGACAAGCGCATCGATCCCATCGGCACCTGTGTCGGCATGCGCGGCTCGCGGGTGCAGGCGGTGACGCAGGAACTCGCCGGCGAGCGCGTCGACATCGTGCTGTGGTCGGCCGATCCTGCGCAGTTCGTGATCGGGGCGCTCGCGCCCGCCGAGGTGAGCTCGATCCTGGTGGACGAGGAGAAGCATTCGATGGACGTGGTGGTGGACGAGGAGAACCTCGCCATCGCCATCGGCCGCAGCGGGCAGAACGTCCGGCTCGCCTCCGAGCTGACCGGCTGGACCATCAACCTCATGACCGAAGAGGAATCGACGCGCAAGCAGCATGAGGAGGCGGGGCGGATCAAGGGCCTGTTCATGCAGAAGCTGGACGTCGACGAGGAAGTCGCCGACATCCTGATCCAGGAAGGCTTCTCGACGCTCGAGGAAGTCGCCTACGTGCCGATCAACGAGATGCTCGAGATCGACGCCTTCGACGACGAGACCGTCAACGAATTGCGCAGCCGGGCGCGCAACGCGCTGCTGGTGCAGGCGATTGCCAGCGAGGAAAGCCTCGAAGGCGTCGACCCGGAGCTGCTCAAGCTGGATGGCATGGACACGTCGCTCGCCGCCAAGCTCGCCGCCGGCGGCGTCAAGACGCGCGACGCGCTGGCGGACCTGGCGGTGGATGAGCTGGCCGAGCTGAGCGGCATCGAGGCCGAGCGCGCCAAGGGTCTCATCATGGCGGCACGCGCGCACTGGTTCGCCGAGGATGCCGCTGCCAGCGCCGCAGCGACGCCCAAGGAGGCGCAGTAAACGTGGCCCAAACCAGCGTCGCCCAGTTTGCCAGCGAGCTGAAGGTGCCGCCGTCGGTGCTGCTCGAGCAGCTGCGCGCCGCCGGCGTGGAAAAGCGCGTTCCCGAGGACGCGCTTTCGGAGCAGGACAAGTCGCGGCTGCTCGAATATCTGCGCCGCGCGCACGGCTCGATGGAGTCGAAGAACAAGATCACGCTGACGCGCAAGCAGACCAGCGAGATCAAGAAGGCGGACTCGACGACCGGCAAGGCGCGCACCATCCAGGTCGAAGTGCGCAAGAAACGCGTGTTCGTCAAGCGCGACCCGGCGGAGCTGGCGGCCGCGGCCGCCGCCGCGGAAGCGCCGCCGGCGCCGGTTGTCGCCGCGCCCGCGGTTGCACCGCAGGCTCCGGCGATCGACGCCCGCGAGCTGGCGCTGCGCGAGGAAGAGCGGCGCCGCCAGCAGCAGTTGGCCGACATCCAGGCACAGGAACTGCGTGAGAAGCAGGAGCGCGAACGCCGCGAGCAGGAGCAGAAGCAGACCGAGCGCGAGGAGCAGGCCGCGGCTGCGGCGCGGCCCGCGGCTGGCGCTGCCGCCGCCGCTGCGGCGGCCGTGCCGACCGAAGGCACGCTGCATGCCAAGCCGAAGAGCGAAGAGACCAAGGGTGACAAGAAGGCGAAGAAGGCCAAGCCGACCACGATCCTGAAGGATGATTCGGCGCGCCGGCGGGCCATCAAGACCCGCGGCGATGCCGGCGGCGGCGTCGCGGGCTGGCATTCGCGCGTCGGGGCGCGTCACCGGGCAGCGCCCGCGAGCGGGGAACAGCCGACGTTCGTCGCACCCAGCGAGCCGGTGGTGCGCGAGATCCCGGTGCCGGAGACGATCACCGTAGGCGAGCTGGCGCACCGCATGTCGGTGAAGGCCGCCGAGGTCATCAAGGTGCTGATGAAGCTCGGCTCGATGGTGACGATCAACCAGGTGCTCGACCAGGAAACCGCGATGATCGTGGTCGAGGAAATGGGGCACAAGGCGAAGCCCGCCAAGCTCGACGACCCCGAGGCCTATCTGGTGGAGACCTCCGAAGGTGGCGCGGCCGAGTTGAAGCCGCGTCCGCCCGTGGTGACGGTCATGGGGCACGTCGACCATGGCAAGACGTCGCTGCTCGACTACATCCGCCGCACCAAGGTGGCGGCGGGCGAAGCGGGCGGCATCACGCAGCACATCGGCGCCTATCACGTCGAGACGCCGCGCGGCGTCGTGACGTTCCTCGACACGCCGGGCCACGAGGCGTTCACGGCCATGCGCGCGCGCGGCGCCAAGGTCACCGACATCGTCGTCCTGGTGGTGGCGGCGGACGACGGCGTCATGCCGCAGACCATCGAGGCGATCAACCACGCCAAGGCGGCCGAAGTGCCGCTGGTGGTGGCGGTCAACAAGATCGACAAG
>SCUH01000309.1 GCA_004298295.1 Betaproteobacteria bacterium
CTCGCCGGGCATGTGAAAGCCCGTCACCTGCTCGCGGCCGTCGTCGTTGATCACCGTGGTCTTGAGGAAACCGCTGCGGATCGCGTAGACCGAGCTGAAATCGTCGCCGGCGTTGAACAGCGAGTCGCCGCGCTTGATCTTGCGGCGCGCGTACACCAGCTGCTCGACGCGCTTCATGTCCTCGGCGTCCAGGCCCTTCGGCAGGCACATCTCGCGCAAATTGCAGCTCGAGCAGGTCACTTCGAACTTGCGCAGCGCGGGCTGCGAGGACAGCGTCGTCGAGCGCGGCGCAATGCGGGTGACGGTGGCTACTTGCATGTTTTCTCCCGGTTCTTCAATGGACATGTTGCGCGGCCCGCGCGGCGAGCACTTCGCGCACGCGCTGGAATTCGTTGCTCTTGTCGAAGAAATCGCGCGCCCCGAGGCGCGCCGCCATGCGCCGGTAGGGCTCGGCGGCGAAATTGGAAAGCATGTACAGCTCGATGCCCGGCGCGCGCTCGTGCACCGCGCGCAGCACGTCGAAGCCGCTGCCGTCGGCGAGTTTCAGGTCGAGCACCACGGCGTCCGGCTGCAGCGCCAGGATGCCGTCGATCGCCTCGGCGGCGCGCGAGGCCTGGCCGATCGCGGCGGCGCCCTCGATCGAGCCGAGCAGCGCCAGCAGCCGCTCTCGGATGATGGGCGAGTCCTCGACGATGAAAACCTTGAAGGCCGAAGTGAGGGTCGCGCTGCACATGGCGGCAGTGTGCCGGTACTGCGGCAGCGCGGCTATCGGCGCCCGCTGATTCTGGCTGTAGGAGGCGGCGCCAGGGGCTCGGAATCGTCCTACAGCAGTTTCTTTTCCACGGCGTAGCGCACCAGCGCGGCCGCGCTGTCCATCTCCATCTTCTGCAGGATGCGCGTCTTGTGCGTGCTCACGGTCTTCACCGAAAGGCGCAGCCGGCCGGCGATGTCGCTCACGCCCGCGCCGGCGACCAGCAGGCGGAAGATCTCGAACTCGCGGTCCGAGAGCCGCGTGTGCGGCAGCGCGTCGCCGCCGGCCGGCGAGCCGACCAGCTGCGCCGCGGTCGCCTCGCTGATGTGCACGCCGCCCGCCGCGATCTTTCGGATCACGCTCACCAGCTGCGTCGCAGCGCTGTCCTTGGTGAGATAGCCTGCGGCGCCGGCCTTGAGCGCGCGCACGGCGTACTGCTGCTCGCCGTGCATCGACAGCACCAGCACCGGCAGGCGCGGCTTTTCCAGCTTGACGCGCTTGATGAGGTCGATGCCGGCGAGCCCCGGCATCGACATGTCGAGTACCGCGACGTCGTAATCGTGCGCCCGCACCAGCGCCAGCGCCGCGTCGCCGTCGCCGGCCTCGCCCGCGACCGCGATGCCCGGAGCCGCCGAGAGCAACTGCTTCAGCCCTTCGCGCACCAGGGTGTGGTCGTCGGCGAGCAGCACCCGGATCATGCCGCGGCGCCCGTCTCGCGCGCCCGCGGCACGCGGGCCAGCACCCGCGTTCCGCCGCGCGGCGCGCGCCCGATCTCGAGCGTCCCGCCCAGGTACAGCACGCGCTCGCGCATGCCCTTCAGGCCGAGCGATCGCGGCTGCGCCAGATCGTCCGCGACGATGCCGCGGCCGTCGTCCTCGACCTCGATGTGCAGGTGGCCGCCACCGGCGCCGAGGATCACCCAGGCGTGCCTGGCCTGCGCGTGGCGGGCGATGTTGGTGAGCGATTCCTGCAGCACGCGGTAGACCGTGTTGGCGACGCTGCGCTCCAGGCCCGCGAGTTCCGTCTCTTCCGGCACGCTCAGCCGGCACTCGATGCCAGAGCGCGCGGCGAAGTCCTCCACCAGCCAGGTGACGGCATCGTGCAGGCCGAGGTCATCGAGCATCAGCGGGCGCAGGTCGGCCGATATCCGGCGCACCGAGGTCACGGTGCGATCGAGCAGCGCCTCCATCTGCGCGGCCTTGCCGCCGAGCTCGCTCTCCGGCGCGGGCAGGCGCTCGCGCAGCCAGGCGAGATCCATCTTGAGCGCGGTGAGCAGCTGGCCGAGCTCGTCGTGCAGCTCGCGCGCGATAAGCGTCTTTTCCTCCTCGCGCGCCTCGAGCACGCGCGCCGACAGCTCGCGCAGCTCGGCCTGCTGCTGCTTCACCATGTCCTCGTTCTGCTTGCGCAGCGTGACATCGCGCAGGATCACGGTGTAGAAGTTGCCGCCCGCTTCGCGCGTCTGCGAAATCGAGGCCTCGAGCGGAAACTCCTCGCCGTCGGCGCGCAGCCCCCACAGCACCAGGGCGTCGCCCATGCGGCGGCTGGTGACGCCGGTGCGCGCGAAGCGCCCGATGTGGTCGTGGTGCGCGGCGCGGAAGCGCGCCGGGATGAAGCGCTCGAGCGGCGCGCCGAGGGCATCGATGCGGCGGCAGCGAAAGACCGCTTCGGCGGCGCGGTTGAACAGCACGATGCGCTGATTCGGATCCACCGTGATGATGGCGTCCATGGCCGAATCGATCACGCTGGCGAGGCGCGCGTGGCTGGCGTCGATCGCCGCGCTCGCGCGCGCGCTCTGCTTCTCATAATGCTGCGCCAGCCACAGCGCGACGCCGATGGCGCCGACCAGCAGCACCGCATCGGCCACGAGGGCCGTCGCCACCAGCGTCGGATGGTCGCCCGCGACGACCAGGGTGGCGCCGTTGAGCGCGACGATGCCGGCCAGCAGCGCGCCGCCCGCCGCGATCGTCCAGGGCCCGAGCCAGGCCGGGCGCTTCATGCCCGCCGCCTTTGACTCAGGTCAATCACCGGAAATGTCCGCGCGGCATAGTGACTGCGATGGCTTATCCCGCTTCCGAGCTCGTTATCGATCCGGTTCAGATCCGCAAATACGACGTGGCCGGCCCGCGCTACACGTCGTATCCGACCGCCGACCGCTTCGTCGAAGCCTTCGGCGAGAGCGACTGCCGGCACTGGCTCGGCAAGCGCAACATCGGCGGCATCAACCAG
>SCUH01000310.1 GCA_004298295.1 Betaproteobacteria bacterium
GATCATGTAAAAGCTGCCGTGCGCGAGGTTGATGATCCCCATGATGCCGAAGATCAGCGTCAGGCCGCTCGCCACGAGGAACAGCAGCAGCCCGTACTGCACGCTGTTCAGCACATGGATCAGGAAGATCGCGGTGTCCATAAACAAAGAGCCGGCCCCTCGCGGTAACCGGCTCCGTCGGTCAATGGCAGCGGAATCAGCCCATCTTGCAGCCGCGCGCCGGGTCCGCCAACGCCTTCCAGGCGACGCTGACGAACTTGTTCTGCTCGCCGACCACCTGGCGCAGGTAGCTGTCCTGGATCGGGTTGTGCGCCTTGGACATCTTCCACTTGCCGCGCGGGCTGTCGATCGTGACGCCCTCCATCGCCTTGATCATGCCCTTGGTGTTCTTCATGTCGCCCTTGACCGCCTTCAGCCCGATGTCGAGCAGCTGGGCGGCGTCATAGCCCTGCACCGCGTAGACGTCCGGCTGCAGCTTGTAGGCCTTGGCGTAGTTGAGGCGGAACTCCTTGTCCTTGGGGATATCCAGGCTGTCGGCGTAGTGCAGCGTGGTGAGAATGCCCTGCGCCGAGGCGCCCTGCGCCTGCAGCGTGCCGTCGGTGAGGAAGCCGTTGCCGTACAGCGCGATGTTCTTCTTCAGGCCGGCCGCGTCATAGTCCTTGACGAATTTCACCGCGGCGCCGCCGGCAAAGAAACAGGCCACGGCATCGGGCTTGGCGGCCGCGATCTCGGTGAGCAGCGCCTGGAACTCGACGTTCGGGAACGGCAGCCACAGGTCCTTGACGATCTTGCCGCCGACCTTCTCGTAGCCCTCCTTGAAGCCCTCGAACATTTCCTGGCCCGCGGCGTACTTGTGCGTGATCCACGCGCAGGTCTTGTGCCCCTTCTCCATCATCACTTTGCCGAGCGCGTGGATGGTCTGCCAGTTGGAGAACGAGGTGCGGAAGATGTTGGGCGCGCAAAGGGCGCCGGTCGCTGCGCCGAAGCCCGCGTTCGGAATGATGGAGAGCACGCCGGATTCGCGCGACACCTTGACCATCCCGGCCTGCACCCCCGAGTGCACGGTGCCGACCAGCACGTCCACCTTGTCGCGGTTGACGATGCGGCTCGCGTTGTCGACCCCCTTGGCGGGATCGGATTCGTCGTCGAGCACCACGTATTCGAGCTCGCGGCCGGCAAGCCTGCCGCCCTTCTCCGCGACGTAGAGCTTGAAGGCGTTGGTGATCGCGTTGCCGAGCGCGGCATAGGTGCCGGTGTAGGGCAGCATCAGCCCGACCTTGATCTTCGCCGGCTGCGCGATGATGAAGGGCGCATGCAGCGCGCCTGCGGCCACGGCGGCACCGCCGGCGGCGGTCTTGAGAAACCTGCGACGCGACGCCTGCCTGTTCGAATCCGTCATGTGCTCCCCCTTGGTAAGTCTCTGAAGCTGCAAAGGCTAGTTTAGCGGAGAACGGTGCTGGTTGATTTGCATCATACTTGGCCTATCACGGCAGCGCCCGGGCAAGGCCGTGTACCCGCCGGCGCGGGCGGGCGCTAGAATTCGCGTCTGAAAAAGGGGGATACAGGCGATGCTCAAGTGGCTCAAGGGGCTGGGCGGACTCGGCAGTGGCGGCGAAAAGCCGGATCATCCGATGTACAGCGTCCGGGAGGCCGAGAAGCTGCTCGCCGATCTGCCGGAGTCCAATCCAGGCAAGGCCCTCGAGGAGATCGTGGGCTGGATCGAGTCGGTGAGCCAGACCCCGGGCTTCGAACCCGCGCTGCGCGGCGCGGTGCTGCGCACGCTCGAGGACACGGGGCTACGCTTCGAGGAAACCCTGCTCAATCAGTACCTCGGCGAGGCACGCATCCACGACCACCGCTCGCGCGACCGCTGCCAGAAGTCGCTCGCCTTCCGCGCCGCGCTGTCGGAGGCGTATCTCAACTGCCTGGTCGACGATTTCGGCATCGAGAGCGAGGCGCGCTCCGGCGAGGACGAGACGCTGATGACGGTGCTGTGCCGCGGCATGCGCTCGACCGGGCTGCAGGAGAAGGTGCGCCATTTGAATTACCAGGGCGTCGACAACCAGGTCTGGGGCCGGCTGTACCGCTATTACCGCATGGCCGAAAAGGTCGGACTCGGGAACCGCAGCGCCAAGCCCTACCGCGCCGAGCAAACGCCCACCACGCCGCAGCAGGAGCTGCTGCGGCCGCTGCTGCTGGAGGTCGGCGCGCTCGAATCGCTCGCGCCCGAGCACGTCGAACTGGCCTCGCGCATGGTGTCGCGCATCGCGAACGCGTTCACGATCTCGGACAAGCCTTCGCCCGCCAACCCCTTCTGCGTCGATCTGGCGCAGCCCGCGAGCCCGTTCCAGTATGGCGACGCGCCCCCCGCCGTGCCGACGGCGCGTTTTTTCGGCCCCGGCGCAGGCGTCGATCGCCTCAAGGAAATGCTCGACCGCGAAGCCGCGAATCCGCTGCCGGGCGACCGCAAGGAAGGCCAGGAGTTCTCGCGCTGGGACGTGGTGCGCGTGCTCAGGCACCTGCTGCTCTACTGGGGGCCCGAGCGGCCCTTCCGCCTCAACAAGCGCACGCGCGCGCAGGGCAAGATCTACATCCTGCACTCGCTCGATGCCATCCGCCGCGTGGTGATCCAGGTCGGCACCGACCAGTTCGCCGCGATCGAAGCCACCTACGCGGAACGCGGCCACGAGCTGTCGCTCGTCGCGGAGGAGCTGGACGTCGCGCCCGAGGTGTGGACCGAGAAGGACGTGAGCGACAACGGCATCGGCGTCGAGGTGCCGCCGAAGCACGGCGAATGGGTCAAGATCGGCCGCATGTGCGCGGTGAAGCGCGCCGACGCCGACTACTGGTGGGTCGGCGTCATCCGGCGGCTGGACGCCAAAGCGGGGATGAGCGTTTCGGCAGGCATCGAAATCCTGTCGAAGAACCCGGCCTCGATGTGGCTCAAGCTGGTGGGCAAGGAGGGCCAGATGGCTTCCACCTGGGCTACATCGACCGGTTCGCATCGCTACGACTACGTCAACTCGGTGATGCTCGAATCGGAGCGCGATTCCGCCACGCTCGGCTCGACGCTGGCCATCGATCCCAAGGAGTACGTTCAGGACATGGTGTGCGAGGCGCTCATCGGGGAGAAATCGCGCCTCATCAAGATGGGCGGGCAGCGCGATTCGGGCGACGACTTCGTCATCATTTCCTTCAGCTGGATGTAGGCGGACGGCGGGGGGGTTGCGGCGCGGACAAGCCGGGGCGTCTCCTGCTTTTTCCCCGTTCTCGGCTTTTCGCCTACAACCTCAGCATCCAGCGCAGCAGCCGATCGAAGCGCCCGCCGTAGGGCGGATTGAGCATCCAGGTGCTCGCCCAGCGCGACTGCAGGAACACCGGGCGCAGCTTGGAGAAGGTCTCGAAACCCGCCTTGCCGTGATAGGCGCCCATGCCGCTCGCGCCGACGCCGCCGAAGGGCAGCGATTCCTCCGCCACGTGCAGGAACACGTCATTCACCGTCACGCCGCCCGATAGCGTGCGCTCGAGCACGCGTTGCACGCGCCGCGCGTCGCGATCGAACAGATAGAGGGCCAATGGCCGCTCGCGCGCATTGACGAACTCGACGGCCTGATCGAGGTCGCGGTAGCCGAGCACCGGCAGCAGCGGCCCGAAGATCTCGTCGCGCATCAGCCCGAGGCCGGCGGGCGGATTCAGGATCGCGTAAGGCGGAAAGCGGCGCCGCGCGACATCCGGCGCCGCCATCGAGGATGACAGCGGCACGATTTCGGCGTCCGCGGCGCGTGCCTCCTCGAGCATCGCGGCGAGGCGCTCGAAATGCCGCGCCGAGACGAGGTGCGCGTAATCCTTGTTGAGCGGCAGGCCGGGATACAGGCGGTCGGTAGCGGCGCGCAGGGCATCGACCATGGCTCGCTCGCTGCCCTCGGGCACCATCACGTAGTCGGGCGCGACGCAGGTCTGGCCGGCGTTCATGCACTTGCCGAGCGTGATGCGCTCGGCGGCATGGCCGAACGGATAGCCGGGCGCTACGATCGCGGGGGACTTGCCGCCCAGCTCGAGGGTGACCGGCGTCAGGTGCTCCGCCGCGGCGTGCATCACCTCCCGGCCGATACGCCCGGCGCCCGTGAACAGCAGGTGCCCGAACGGCAGGCGCGAAAAGGCCGCACCCGTGGCGCCATCGCCCTGCACTGCGGCCACCTCGTCCTCGCGGAAGTACTTCGCGAGCAGCGCCGCGAGCTCTGCCGCGGTGCGCGGCGTCACTTCCGAGAGCTTGAGCATGGCGCGATTGCCCGCGGCCAGGGCCGCCGCCAGCGGCGCGACCGTCAACAGCAGGGGATAGTTCCAGGGCGACACGATGCCGACCACCCCGAGCGGTTGCGGCAGCAGCAGCGAGCATCCCGGCAGCAGCCAGCGCGAGGCGAGACGGCGCTGCGGCCGCATCCACTGCGCCACGCGACGTCTGGCGTGGCGGATGCCTGCGAGCGCCGGAAAGCCCTCGAGCAGGCGCGTTTCGCGCTCCGGCCGCCGGCTGAAATCCTGGTTGATGGCCTGCGCGATGCGCTCCAGGTTGTCGGCCACCAGCGCCTCGAGCGCCGAAAGGCGCCGCCGGCGCGTCTCGAGATCCGGATAGGGGTCGGCCTGCTGCGCCGCACGCTGGCGCTCGAAAATTTCCTGCAACGATTCGGCGACTGCGTTCATCGTGTGCCGCATCATAACCGGGCCGCGCACGGCATGGATTCGCGGTCCGGACCGGGATGCGTCAAGACGCCGGGGGACAGGTGCAGAACACGTGCCGGTCCCCGTAAACGTGATCCACGCGCCCTACCGGGGGCCAATACTTGTCGGCGCGCACCCATGGCAGCGGATACGCCGCCTGCTCGCGCGAGTAAGCGTGCGTCCAGGCGCTCGCGAGCAGCGCAGCCGCCGTGTGCGGCGCGTTCCTGAGCGGATTGTCGTCGCGCGGCAGCCTCCCCTCTTCCACGGCGCGGATCTCCTCTCGGATGGCGATCATGGCGTCGCAGAATCGGTCGAGCTCAGCCATCGATTCCGACTCGGTCGGCTCGATCATCAGCGTGCCCGGCACCGGGAACGACATGGTCGGGGCGTGAAAGCCGAAATCCATGAGCCGCTTGGCGACATCGTCGACCACAATCCCCGATGTCTCCTTCAGCGGCCGCAGGTCGACGATGCATTCGTGCGCCACCAGCCCGTTCGCGCCCGTGTAAAGCACGGGGTAATGCGGTGCGAGCCGCCGCGCGACATAGTTGGCGTTCAGGATCGCGACCTTCGTCGCCTCGGTCAGCCCGTCGGCGCCCATCATGGCGATGTAGGCCCAGGAGATCGGCAGGATCCCGGCGCTGCCGCAAGGTGCGCCCGACACCGCCCCGACCTTGCCGCGCCCCGGCAGGAACGGTGCCAGGTGCGCGCGCACCGCGACCGGACCCACGCCGGGTCCGCCGCCGCCATGCGGGATGCAGAAGGTCTTGTGCAGGTTGAGGTGCGAGACGTCGGCACCGAACTGGCCGGGCGCGGCGAGGCCGACGAGGGCATTGAGGTTGGCGCCGTCGAGATACACCTGCCCGCCGTGGCGGTGCACGATATCGCAGATCTCGCGGATGCCTGCCTCGAACACGCCATGGGTCGACGGATAGGTCACCATCAGCGCCGCCAGCGCGCCCGCGTGCTGCGTGGCCTTGCGCTCGAGATCGTCCAGGTCGACGTTGCCATGGGTGTCGCAGGCGACGACCACCACGCGCAGCCCCGCGAGATGCGCCGAGGCCGGATTGGTGCCGTGCGCCGAACTGGGGATCAGGCAGATGTCGCGATGGCTCTCGCCGCGCGAGGCGTGCCAGGCGCGGATCGCGAGCAGCCCGGCGAACTCGCCCTGCGAACCGGCATTGGGCTGCACCGAGACTGCATCGTAGCCGGTGATTTCGGTAAGCCATGCCTCCAGCTCGCCGATCAGCCGCCGGTAGCCGAGCGCCTGATCCTCCGGCGCGAAGGGGTGAATGTTGCTGAACCCGGGCCAGGTGATCGGCGCCATCTCGGTGGCGGCGTTCAGCTTCATGGTGCAGGAACCGAGCGCGATCATGCTGCGATCGAGCGCGATGTCGCGCTCGGCAAGGCTGCGCAGGTAGCGCAGCATCCGGGTCTCCGAACGATGGCGATGGAACACGGGATGCCCGAGATAAGGCGAAGTGCGCAACAGCGACTCCGGCAGCCGGTCCGGCACCGCCTCGAGGTCCTCGAACTGCGGCCTGCAACCGAACGCCGCCCAGATCGCCTCGACATCGGCGCGCGTTGCGGTTTCATCGAGCGAGATGCCGATCGTCTCGGCGTCCAGCTCGCGCAGGTTGTAGCCGCGGCTGCGCGCCGCTGCGAGCACCGCCTGCGTCCGCGCCCCGGTGTAGATCGCCACCGTATCGAAAAACCCCTGCACCGGGATTTCGAGTTCCGAACGCTCCAGGCCCGCCGCGAGAATCGCGCTCAGCCGGTGCACGCGCCGCGCAATCGCCGCCAGGCCTTCCGGGCCGTGATACACCGCGTACATGGCGGCGATCACCGCGAGCAGCACCTGCGCGGTGCAGATATTGCTTGTCGCCTTTTCGCGCCGGATATGCTGCTCGCGCGTCTGCAGCGCAAGCCGGTACGCCGTGCCGCCCGCGGCATCGATCGTCACGCCGACAAGACGTCCCGGCAGCATGCGCAGGTGCGCGTGGCGTGTGGCGAGGAAACCCGCGTGCGGCCCGCCGTAGCCCGGCGGCACGCCGAAACGCTGCGCCGAACCGAGGGCGATGTCGGCACCCAGTTCCCCCGGAGACACCAGCAGGCAAAGCGCCAGCAGGTCGCAGGCGATCGCCACCACCGCGCCGCGCCCGCGCGCCGCGGCGATGGCGGCGCGCAGGTCACGGACCTCGCCGCGCGTGCCTGGATATTGCAGCAGGGCGCCGAACACCTCGGCGCCCGCCAGATCGCGCAGCGCATCGCCGGTCACAATGGCGATTCCGGCCGCCGCCGCGCGCGTGCGCACCACCTCGAGCGTCTGCGGATGGCAATCGGCGTCGACGAAAAAGCGCGTGCTCTTGGAGCGCGTGACGCGCGCCGCCAGCGCCATCGCCTCGGCCGCCGCCGTGGGTTCATCGAGCATCGACGCATTGGCGATGTCCATCCCGGTGAGATCCGCCACCAGGGTCTGGAAGACGATCAGGGCCTCGAGCCGACCCTGCGAGATTTCCGGCTGGTAGGGCGTGTAGGCCGTGTACCAGGCCGGGTTCTCGAACACGTTGCGCAGGATGACCGACGGCGTATGGCTGTTGTAATAGCCCCGGCCGATGAAGGAGCGCATCGCCCGGTTCTGCGCCGCCAGGCCGCGCAGCGCCTCGAGCGCCTCGGCTTCCGTCCTGGCCGGCGGCAGCTGCAGCGGCGCAGCGCGCCGGATCGAACCCGGCACCGCGCGTTCCGCGAGCGCGTCGAGATCGCGCAAGCCCAGCGTATCGAGCATGCGCCTCTGCTCGCCGGCATCGGGTCCGATGTGGCGCTGCGCGAAGCGATCCGGAGCGTTCATTTGGCCGTCTTGGCCTGGTAAGCCGCCTCGTCCAGCAGCGCGTCGAGCTGCTTCGCATCTTCAAGCCGGATCTTGAAGAACCAGCCCGCGCCCGTGGGATCCTGATTGACCTTGCCCGGCTCTTCGGCGAGCGCACCGTTGACCTCCGTCACCGTGCCCGATACGGGCGACTTGCATTCGGCTGCCGCTTTCACCGACTCGATCACCGCCGCGTCCTCGCCCTGTGCCAGCTGGCGGCCGACCGTGGGCAGCTCGACAAAAACGATGTCGCCCAGCTGTTCCTGGGCGAACCGCGTGATGCCCACGGTGCCGACGCCGGCGGCGTCGATGCGGATCCACTCGTGGTCTTCGGTCATGCGCAGCGTCGTCATGGCGTCTTTTCCCTGTAGTAGCGATGTGGAACGAATGGCAGAGCGGCGACGCGGCAGGCGCGCGTCCTGCCGCGCACCACCGCGGCCAGTTCGGTGCCGGGCCGCGCCAGCGGCGATTCGACGTAAGCCATGGCGACGGGAGCGTTCACGGTGGCGCCGAATCCGCCGCTCGTCAGCCGGCCGACGCGCCGGCCCTCCGCATCCAGCAGCGTTTCCCCTTCGCGCAGCGGCGCGCGTCCCTCGGGAAGGATGCCCGCGCGGCGGCGCGCCGTGCCGCGCTCGATCTGCGGGAGGATGACATCGGCGCCGGGAAAACCGCCCGCCCTGGCGCCCCCGTGGCGGCGCGCTTTCTGGATCGCCCACTCGAGCCCGGCCTCGACCGGCGTCGTCGATGCATCGATGTCGTGACCGTAGAGGCACAACCCGGCCTCGAGCCGCAGCGAATCGCGCGCTCCCAGTCCCGCCGGCGCCACGCCCTGCTGCGCAAGCAGCAGCTTCGCGAGCCGTTCGGCCTCGCCCGCAGGCACCGAAATCTCGAAGCCGTCTTCGCCCGTATAGCCGGAGCGTGAAACGAAGCACGCCGCGCTGCCGATCTTCAGCGCGGCCGTCTGCATGAAGACGAGCGCCGCGGCACCGGGCGCGAGCCGCTGCATCACCTGCGCCGCCAGCGGTCCCTGCAACGCCAGCAGTGCGCGATCGGCCAGCACTACGGCACCGCAATGCTTCGCGAGCAACGCGAAATCGTGCGCCTTGCGCGCCGCGTTGACCACGACGAAGTAGTGATCACCAGCATTGCTGATCATCAGGTCGTCGAGGATGCCGCCGGTTTCGTTGGTGAAGAACGCGTAGCGCTGGCGACCCGCGGCCAGGCCGAGCACATCGACCGGCACGAGCGCCTCGAGCGCCGCGGCTGCGGCGAGCGCAAGGCGCGCCTGTCCCATGTGCGATACGTCGAACAGGCTCGCGTGCGTGCGCGTGTGCTGGTGCTCGGCGAGGATGCCTGCGGGATACTGCACCGGCATTTCGTAGCCGGCGAACGCCACCATGCGGGCGCCGAGCGCGCGGTGGAGCGCATGAAGCGCAGTGCGCAAGAGCGGGGCTTCGGTCACGGCATTCTCTCAGTCCAAGGTGCGAGTGCAGCGGAGCGCCGGGGCGCTCCGTGCCGCTCCCCCTGTCCTGTGACCTGAGAGTTTCCACGGGCCGCGCCCGTGTTGCCCCTTCGGTGGGCGCACCCGGCATCGGGAGCGCCGCTCTCCAGTTCGGCGTTTCTGCGGCTGCGGTGTCTAGACCTGAGCGATCATGGGAGATTACGCCTTCGGCGGCGGCTCGATGCCGCGCTCTCCCGCAGCCGCAGCCAGTGTAGCGCGTTCGCCAGTCGCGGAAAAGTTGATCGCGATCCCTATTCCGGCCCGCGCCCCGGCCTTATTCTCGATTGCCCGTCATGAGCGCAACCTTTGTCGCCGCCGTCGTGCAGGCCGCACCGGTGCCCTTCGATCGCGAGCGGACGCTCGACAAGCTGCGCCAGCTTGCCGCCGACGCCGCACGCCGCGGCGCGAAACTGGCGCTTTTCCCCGAAGCCTTCGTCTCCGCCTATCCCAAGGGGCTCGATTTCGGCGCCCGCGTCGGCATGCGCACGCGCGAAGGCCGGGAGGATTTCCGGCGCTATTTCGATTCCGCCGTGGACGTGCCGGGCCCGGCGGTCGAATCCATGGCGCGCGTGGCGCGTGAGAACCGCCTCTACATGGTCGTCGGGGTGATCGAGCGCGAAATCGGCACGCTCTACTGCACGGTGCTGTTCTTCGCCCCCGACGGCAGCTACCTGGGCAAGCATCGCAAGCTGATGCCGACCGCGATGGAGCGCCTGGTGTGGGGCTTCGGCGACGGTTCCACCCTGCCCGTATTCGATACGCCGCTGGGGCGGCTCGGCGCCGTGATCTGCTGGGAAAACTACATGCC
>SCUH01000311.1 GCA_004298295.1 Betaproteobacteria bacterium
CGGGTGCTCGAAAAACCGGTCGGCCATCTTGGCGAGCGACAGCCGCACGTCCTCGAGGCTCACCTCCTTGCCCACGAAATAGAACGGCATGGTCGGAAAGCGCCGGTGCATCTCGCGCATCACGCGCGTCAGCACCGTGCCGTCGCCCATCCCGGCGTCGAACACGCGTACGGCGGGCGGCCGCGGACGGAGGTTGGCGAGTTCCATGCCGACGCGGCGGGCGATCATCTCCTTTTCGCCGCAGCTCGAAACGAACAACAGGTACTTCTGCCGGTTGTCGAAAAAACGGAAATTGCGCGACGGCGCGTCCCCCGCCGTGGCAGCCTGCGCGAGGCCGGGCGGGCGCCCGGCGATGCGAATCAGCTGGCGCAGCTCGCGCGGCGCCTGCGGCGCGGCGACGCCGCGCAGCGCCATGTAGCGGCTCACGCGATCCAGCGTTTCCGGCGTGACGCGCGCGCCGTCTCGCAACCGCGCGACGAATTTGCCGTCGTTGACCGCATGCCGTCCGAAAGTGGACTCGGCCATGCCGCTGATGCGGCAGAATTCGGCAATGCTCTCGAGCAGCCCGCCGTCCCGTTGCGCCAGTGTCTGCATGCCGCGCTCCTTGCCGGGGACGATAGGCCCGGCGGTTGTGGGAACACAACCACAAGTCCGTACGGAAGGATAGTGGGAGTTTGCCCACTCCTATAAATCAAATAGTTACATCATTACACGGACGCAAAACATGACCGATCGTTCCAAAACCGGGCTCGCCCGCGGCCTTACCAACTACGGCGACGCCGGCTTCTCGCTCTACCTGCGGCGCTCGTTCGCCAAATCGATGGGCTACTCGGGCGGGCTGCTCGAGCGCCCGGTGGTCGGGATCGCCGACTCGGGCAGCAGTTTCAACAACTGCCACCGTCACTTTCCGGAGCTGGTGGAGGCGGTGAAGCGAGGCGTGCTGGCCGCCGGCGGGCTGCCGCTGGATTTCCCGACGATCTCGCTCGGCGAGGTGTTTCTCAGCCCGACCTCGATGATGTTCCGCAACCTGATGGCGATGGATGTCGAGGAGATGATCCGCGCGCAACCGATGGACGCCGTGGTGCTCGTAGGCGGCTGCGACAAGACGGTCCCGGCGCAGTTGATGGGAGCCGCATCGGCCGATGTGCCCGCGGTGCAGTTGCTGGCCGGACCGATGATGCCGACCTCCTTTCGCGGCGAGCGGCTCGGCGCCTGCACCGACTGCCGCCGCTTCTGGGCGTTGCATCGTGCCGGCAAGGTGGACGCGAACGAAATCGCCGAGGTCGAAGGCAATCTCGCCACGACGGCGGGTACCTGCGCCGTGATGGGCACCGCGTCGACCATGGCGGCGATCGCGGAGGCGCTCGGCATGACGCTGCCGGGCACGGCGGCGATTCCGGCCGTGCATGCCGACCGCCTGCGTGCCGCGGAAGCGAGCGGCGCGCGCGCGGTCGCACTGGCGCGCAGCCCGATCCGGCCCTCGCAGATCATTACCCGGCTATCGCTCGAAAATGCCCTGCGCGTTCTCCTCGCCATCGGCGGTTCGACCAATGCGATCGTGCACCTCGTTGCGATCGCCGGACGCGTGGGCGTGGACATTCCGCTGGCCAAGCTGAATGCATTGTCCGATGCGACCCCGGTGCTGGTGGACCTCAAGCCCACCGGCCAGCACTACATGTCCGATCTCAACGCCGCGGGAGGCCTGGGTGCCGTGTTGCGCGAACTCAAGCCGCTGCTCAACCTCGAGTGCCTCACGGTGGCGGGGGAGACGCTCGGCGAGCGGCTGGCGCGCGAGCCGGCCTGGGTGGATCGCGACGTGGTCAGGTCCTTCGATGCGCCCCTCGCGCGCGAGGGCGGCCTCGTGGCGCTGTTCGGTTCGCTGGCGCCGAACGGCGCCATCCTGAAGCGCTCGGCGGCGGATCCGCGCCTGTTCGAGCGCGAGGCACGCGCGGTGGTTTTCAGCTCGCTGGACGATCTTGCAGCGCGCATCGACGATCCCGCGCTCGAGGTCACCGCGGATGATTTCCTGGTCATGCAGAACGCCGGACCGAAGAGCGGCTACGCGATGCCCGAGGCGGGCTACCTGCCGATTCCGGCCAAGCTCGCGCGCGCGGGCGTCAAGGACATGGTGCGGATATCGGACGCGCGCATGAGCGGCACCGCGTTCGGCACCGTGGTCCTGCATGTTTCGCCCGAGGCGGCGATCGGCGGTCCGCTGGCGCTGGTGCGCAACGGCGATCGCATCCGCCTCTCGGTCCGGGAGCGACGCATCGACCTGCAGGTCGGAGCGGAGGAACTCGCGCGCCGCCGCGCGTCCTGGCGCGCCCCGGCCGAGCGGCCCGCGCGCGGCTACGCCAGGCTGTACATCGACCACGTGCTGCAAGCCGAGCAGGGCTGCGATTTCGACTTCCTGCGCAGGGCCTGAGCGCAGCCTGCGGCCGCGCCGGGCCCGGGCGCTATCGCGTGTAATCGTATTTCAGCTCGAAGCGGCCGTTGGGAGTGAACAGCAGCGTCGCGACCTTCCAGTTGCGCTTTTCCGGCTCGAGGAAATCGTTGAGCCCGTAGACGCCCTCCGCGACGCTGCGCGCGTTGCAGGGGACAAAGTCCCAGCGCTTGTCGCCCGCGGCCTCGAGCGACAGCGTGAACCGGCCCTCGAAAGTCCGTTCTTTTCCGGTTCCCGACATTTCGGTCACCACCACCCAGGCACGCTGCCAGCCCTCGGGGAGTCCCTGCGCCACACAAGCGAAGATCGCTTCGATCGCCTTGACCCCTGCGCTGTCGGCTTCGGCGGCGGCGCCTTGCACCGGCTGCGCCGCCGGCTTCTGCGCCTGGGCGCCGGTTGCTTTCGGCTTTGGTTTGGCCGTTGACGGCCTGGGGGTGCTCGGCGACACGGGCCTGTCCTGCGCCCAAGCCGTCGGCACAACCAGACCCAAACACAGCGCGGCACTGCAGCATTGCTTCAGCATAGGGATTATCGCCTCAGGGATGGGAGCCATTCATTCATTCGACCCGCGGATTGTTGCAGGGTCGATAGAACTTCCTGTGGATCTCATGAAAATATTCTTATTATCTCGCGACAATCGGTGGCGTAGAAGAATGCCTCAAAATGTTGCCGATCTGAATAATCAGAAAAACATTGCCGTTCCGACAAGTCGTGGGCGATCTGCTTGGCAGGTGGCGGGAGACGTTGCGCATCTTGAATTCGCGTCAATGACGCCCGCATTCTTTCACTGGGAGGGGGGAAAGCATGCTCTACACACGTAAGACGGTCTGGCCGCTGGTCATCGGCGTGATCATGGTGGCCTATGCGTACCTGGTGCAAAGCGGGGCGTTCGCGGATCTCATCAAGTTCCTGGGAACCGCCCGTCACGTCGGGGAAATGGGAGTTCTCGGCTATACCTTCGGCGCCATCGCCATCGTGGCCGGCCTCTGGCAGTTGCTGGCGCCTCCCAAAGCGGAGGGCAATGCCGATTATTTCCTGTCGATGGTCGGCGGCGTGGTCTTCATCATGATCATCGCCTTCATCGTGAAGTGGGGGCTCGATCCGCTGATGGGGCAGTGGGGACGGGCAGCGCAACCCGCGCTCGGGTTCAATTTCGCCAGCGTCATGAATCTGAACTACGTCGTGATGGGGATCATTGCCGGCATCGTCATCGTCAACGTGTTCAAGGTCCCGGGCTGGGCGGAAAACGGCGTCAGGCTCTCGCGGCTCGGCCTGAAAACTGGGGTGATCCTGCTCGGCGCGCTCTACAGCCTGGCTGAACTGGCGCACCTCGGACGCCTTTCGGTCGTGCTGATCGGCGTGTTTGTGCTCGGTTCGGTGGGCGTCGTGCTGTGGCTGGGCACGCGCCGCAACATGCCCAACTCGATGACCGGCGTGCTGTCGGCCGGCGTCGGCGTGTGCGGTGTCTCGGCCGCCGTGGCCGCGGCCCCGGTGGTCCAGGCCAAGTCCACCGAGATCGCCTACACCATCGGTACGATTCTGCTGTTCGGCGTGCTGTGCATGTTCATATTCCCGATCGTCGGCAAGGCCATGGGAATGGGTTACATCCAGTTCGGCGCCTGGGCCGGCACCGGGATCCTGAACTCGGCGCAGGTGGCCGGGGCGGCGCTCGCGTTCCAGCCCACTGGCATCGAGACGCTGAAGGTCGCCGAAATCTTCAACATCACGCGCGTGTTGTTCCTGCCGATCATCGTGCTCTGGCTCGCGGTGTGGTACGTGAAGCGCGAAGTCGGCGCGCAGCAGGTCGACCTGGTCCAGGTCGTGGTCGGGAAGTTCCCGGTGTTCGTGCTCGGCTTCATCCTCATGTTCGCGCTCTCGTCGACCGGCATTTTCGCGCCGGCCCAGCATTACCAGGGCTCGTACTTCGACAACAGCGAAAAGGCCATGACGACGAAGGACAAGGACGGCAAGCCGGTCAGCAAGCTGTTGAACGACAAGGACCTCGCGACGCTGCAGGGCGAGGCGGGCAAGGTGCAGCGCCAGGACCAGAAGGCCGCGCTGCAGCGCCTGGTCGAAAACAAGAAACTCATGTCGATCGACGACGACGACACCCTGCGCGGCGTGGTCAACGCCAAGGTGATGAGCAAGGCGGCGAACGACGTCCTGGTCAAGGCGCATCGCGCCGTGCGTCACACGGCGAAGAAAATCGCCATGTTCCGCGACCTGATCGCCTGGTTCTTCACCTTCGGCCTGGTGGGGCTCGGGATGCAGATCACGATGGCCTCCATCAAGCAGGCGGGCGGCCAGCCGCTGGTGGTCGGCAGTATCGTGGGCATTGTCAAGGCGCTCGGATCGCTGCTGGTGGTCTGGCTGCTGGTTGCCGAAACAATCTGAGTCCGGGAGACCGACATGGCTGAAGACAAATTCGACCGCGGCTCGGCGCTGACGGTGTTCAAGAGCGACCGCTACGAGGACGTCATGGCGCTCGTGCTGTCGCTGCTGATCGCGTTGCTGGTTTACATCTTCATTTAGCTGAGCACGTACCGGCACATCCTGCTGGCCAGTCACGGCACCGCGGGGGCGCGCGCCGCAGAGCGCGCCGCCCTCGCCCTGGCCGGCGCCGGCGCGCAGCTGTCGCAGCTCGTCGTCGTGCCCGATTTCTGGAAGGGCATGATGGGGGACGACTGGCTCAACAATGCCAGCACGCGGGACGTCTACGCCCGGCACGTGGAGCGCCAGCTCGAAAGCGAAATCGAGCAGGAAGTCGCGCGGGTTCGCGCGGACGCCGCCACGCGCGGATTGCGCTATGCGCGCCAGGTCGTGCTCGGGCGTCCGGCCGAGTGCCTGGTGGATTGCGCGTCGCGGCTGCAGCCGGATCTGGTCGTCATCGGCTCGCCGCGGCCGCCGCGGGCCAAGGGGCTGCGTTCCCGCATGGACCCCGACACGCTGCTGCGCGGCCTCATGGTGCCGCTGCTCGTGGTGCCGTATCCTCGATGAGCGCCGGCGCGCCGCCCGCGCGCGACGCGGCCTGGGTCGTGCTCGAAACGCCGCTTCAGGCCGCCGCGCTCGCCGCGTTCTGCGAGCAGCTCGAAACGCTGTACCGCGTCAACCCCTTTCTCGAATTCGAAACCTGGCAGCAGCCTGCGCCGCACGAGTTCCACGCCGTGTTGCGCAATCACAGCAATGCACAGCGCGTCGTGCTGGATGCACGCGTGACGCGGGAATCGGAGCGCACCTGGCGCATCGATTTCGCCTCCGGCCTGAAAAAGCGCACCCGCTTCGAAGTCGATCCCAGACCGGGTGGCAGTCGCCTCACCATCACCGACGAATACCGTTCCGCGGAGGCCGACGGCGCCGAGGCTGAGCGTGAGGTGGACCGCAGCCTGCACGCCTGGGGGGTCGCCCTCAAGGCGTACCTGGAGCGCGACCGGCGCTGGGGATGGCTGCCGGGGTACCGCGTGTTCATGCGCGGGGTATGGCTGCCCATGAAGCCCGCGGCGCGGCGGATCACGTTTCTGGTCCTCGTCATCGGCCTGGCCGATGTCGCCCTGGTGGCGCTCGGCTTCGCCATCTACTGGCTGGAAGCCAGGCGCTAACCGGGTCGGCGCGCCCTTGCCGCAGTGCAACGTGACAAGCGGCGGGGTGTGGGGCAGAATGCTTTAGGTTTAATCTATTCAAGTCTCCAGCGATTGCCCATGCCGGCCCGTTCGGCCGCCGACCGCGAGAGCGCGGCACGCGCCGATGACCATCGCGCGCTGCGCCTGTGGCTGCGCCTGCTCACCTGCACGCAGCTGATCGAGCGCGTGGTGCGTCGGCGGCTGCGCGAGCGCTTCGCCACCACGCTGCCGCGTTTCGATCTCATGTCGCAGCTGGAGCGCAACCCGGAGGGCCTGAAAATGAACGAGCTTTCGCGCCGCCTGATGGTCACCGGCGGCAATGTCACCGGGATCGTCGATCAGCTGGCGCGGGAAGGGCTGGTCGAGCGCGCTGCGGACGCCGACCGCCGGGCGTTCCGCGTGCGCCTGACGCGGACCGGGCGGCGTGCCTTCGGCGAGATGGCGCGTGCGCACGAAGCCTGGATCGTCGAAATCCTCGCCGGCCTGACGCAGCGCGATCATGACGGGCTGCTCGCGCTGCTGGCGAAGCTGAAACAGAGCTGCTCGGGGCCGGCCAGGCGGAGCGAACCCGCATGACACGCAGCGCATACGTCGACACGTTTGCGCGCGACAACCTGCCGTCGCGCGCGCAATGGCCGGAGCTGCTGTTCGAGCTTCCGGAGCTGCAGTATCCGGCGCGCCTGAATTGCGCCACCGAACTGCTTGACCGGATGGCGGCGGGCGGCCAGGGCGATCGTGTCGTGATCCGCACGCCGGACGGGCAATGCACCTATGCGCAGCTGCTGGCGCAGGCCAACCGCATTGCCAATGTCCTCGTGCGGGACATGGGCCTGAGGCGCGGCAACCGGGTGCTGCTGCGCGGTCCCAACAATCCGATGATGGCGGCGTGCTGGTTTGCGATCATGAAGGCGGGCGGCATCTGCGTAGCGACCATGCCGCTGCTGCGCGCCAAGGAGCTGACCGACATCGTCCGCAAGGCCGAGATCAGCCATGCCCTGTGTGACCGGCGGCTGGATGCCGACCTGAAGGCGGCCCTGCCCGCCTGCCCCACGCTCAGGTCGGTGTGCTACTGGTACGACGACGCGGCGGACGCGCTCGATGCACTCGCCGCGCGACAAGCGGCGAGTTTCCGCAACGTGGCCACCGCAGCCGAGGACGTCGCCCTGATCGCGTTCACTTCCGGCACCACCGGCCTGCCGAAGGGAACGATGCATTTCCATCGCGACGTGATCGCGATGTGCGACTGCTTCCCGCGCTCCTGCCTGCAGCCCTCGGCGGACGACATCTTCTGCGGCACGCCGCCGCTCGCCTTCACCTTCGGCCTTGGCGGGCTGCTCTGCTTCCCGATGCGCTTCGGCGCTTGCGTGGTTTTGGTCGAGAAGCTGGCCCCGGATTCACTGCTCGAGACGGTACAGCGCTTCGGCGCCACGACCTTGTTCACCGCGCCTACCATGTATCGCGCCACCGCCGCGCTCGCGCCGCGGTTCGATCTGCGCAGCCTGAAGAAATGCGTCTCGGCGGGTGAAGCGCTGCCGGATGCCACGCGCCAGCTCTTCAAGCAGGCCACCGGCATCGAAATCATCGACGGCATCGGCGCGACCGAAATGGCCCACATCTTCATCTCGCACACGCCCGAGCGCGTGCGCCGCGGTGCCACCGGCTATGCCATTCCCGGATACCGAGCGGCGGTGCTCGACGACGCGGGCCGGCCCTGCAGGCCGGGGGCGATCGGCCGGCTCGCGGTGAAGGGGCCGACGGGCTGCCGCTACCTTGCCGACGACCGGCAGGCGCAATACGTGCAGGACGGCTGGAACCTGACCGGCGACGCCTATGCGATGGATGCCGACGGCTATTTCTATTACCAGGCGCGCACCGACGACATGATCATCTCGGCCGGCTACAACATCGCCGGCCCCGAGGTGGAGGGTGCGCTCCTGACGCATGCCGCGGTCGCCGAATGCGGCGTGGTGGGCTGGCCCGACGAGGAGCGCGGCACGATCGTCAAGGCCTTTGTCGTGCTGCGGCCCGGTTACGCGCCGGACGACGCCATGGCGGCTGCCCTGCAGGGCCATGTGAAGCAGGCGATCGCGCCGTACAAGTATCCGCGCGCCATCGAGTTCCGCGATGCGCTGCCGCGCACCGAAACCGGCAAGCTGCAGCGCTTCAAGCTGCGCCAGCCTTGACGGCATGAAAGGAGACCCCTGATGCAGATCCTGCAGCCGCCCGGCTGGACCAGACCCAAGGGCTATTCCAATGGCATCGCCGTGCGCGGCGGCAAGACCGTGTACATCGCCGGGCAGGTCGGATGGACTGCCGAGGGCATCTTTGCCGAGAAATCCTTCGGCGGACAATTCAAGCAGGCGCTCGCCAACATCCTCGCGGTGCTCGCGCAAGCGGGCGGGAGGCCGGAACACATCGTGCGCATGACCTGGTACGTCGTCGACCGTGGCGAGTACTTCCGCGCCCTGGGCGAGGTCGGCGCGGCGTATCGCGCGTTGATCGGCCGCCATTACCCGGTGATGACGGTGATCGAGGTGCGCGGGCTGGTGGGTGCCGAGGCGCGTCTCGAAATCGAGGCCACCGCGGTCGTTCCGGATTGACGCACGCCGGGCGCCGAACCCCTCACGAGCGGGAGCACGGAATGAAAGTCAGCATCATCGGCGGCGGCCCGGGCGGACTGTATTTCGCGGTGCTGGCGAAAAAGGCCTGGCCCGGCTGGGACATCACGGTCTGCGAGCGCAACCGGCCGGAGGATACCTTCGGCTTCGGCGTCGTCTTTTCGGACCAGACGCTCGACACCTTCAAGGCCTATGACGGGCCCTCGTACGAGGCGATCCGCCGCGCCTTCGCCTACTGGGGCGACATCGACATGCATTACAAGGGCGAGGTGATACGCGTCGGCGGCAACGGTTTCTGCGGCTGCTCGCGCATCACGCTGCTGAAGCTGCTGCACGAGCGCTGCCGCGAGCTAGGCGTGAGGCTCGTGTTCCAGCGCGAAGTCGAGGACGTCAGGGAGTTTGCCGACGCCGACCTGATCCTCGCCGCGGACGGCATCAATTCCAGGATCCGAGAGACCTACCGCGATCATTTCCGGCCGAGCGTCGACCTGCGGCCCAACAAGTTCGTCTGGCTGGGCTCGACGCTGCCGATGGATGCCTTCAAGTATTTCTTCCGCGAGACGCCGCACGGCATCGTCGTCGCCCACGGCTACCAGTACGAGCCGGGGCACAGCACGCTGATCGCCGAGATGGACCACGCGACCTGGGCGGGTTTCGGCTTCGAGCGCATGGACGAGCCGCGGATGACCGCCACGCTCGAGGCGCTGTTCGCCGAGGAACTGCAGGGCCACAGGCTGATCGCCAACCGTTCGCTCTGGCGCAACTTCCCGGCGATCGTCAACCAGACCTGGGTGATGGGCAAGGTGGTGCTGGTGGGCGACGCCAAGGCCACGGCGCACTTCACCATCGGTTCCGGCACCAAGCTGGCGATGGAGGACGCGATCGCGCTCTATGAGGCCTTGCGCGCCGAGGGATCGGTGGCAGCCGCCTTGCGGCGTTACGACACGGCGCGGCGCGAAGAGGTCGAGAAGACGCAGCACGCCGCCAATGTCTCGCTCACCTGGTTCGAGCACATGAAGCGCTACTGGGGCATGGATCCCGCGCAGTTCGGCTTCGGTCTCATGTCGCGTTCGAAGCAGATCACCTGGGAGAACCTGCAATTGCGCGATGCGCGCTTCGTCGAGCGCGTGCAGCACTGGTTCGCCGAGAAGCAGAAGGCGAGCGGCTATGACGTCGACACCGCGCAGCCCCCGGTGCCGATGTTCACCCCCTTCAGGCTGCGCGGCCTGCTGCTGCAAAACCGGGTCGTGGTCTCGCCCATGGACCAATACTCGGCGGTGGAAGGGATGCCCACCGACTGGCATCTCGTGCACTACGGCTCGCGCGCGATCGGCGGCGCGGGTCTGGTGTACGTCGAGATGACCTGCGTCTCGCCCGAGGGGAGAATCTCGCCGGGATGCACCGGCCTCTGGAACGACGCGCAGGCGCAGGCCTTCGGGCGCATCGTCGAGTTCTGCCACGCCCATTCGAAGGCGAAGCTCTGCATGCAGCTCGGCCACTCGGGGCGCAAGGGTTCCACGCAGCTCGGCTGGGAGCGTATCGACCACCCGCTCGAAGCGGGCAACTGGCCGGTGATTTCGGCCTCCCCGATTCCGTATTACGAGGGCGAATCGCAGGTGCCGCGCGAGATGACGCGCGCGGACATGGACCAGGTGCGCGAGCAGTTCGTGCACGCGGCACGCCTGGCCGAAGCGGCCGGCTTCGACATGCTCGAGCTGCACATGGCCCATGGCTATCTGCTCGCGAGCTTCATCTCGCCGCTCACCAATGCGCGCCGCGACGAATACGGCGGCCCGATCGAAAACCGCATGCGCTTTCCGCTGCAGGTTTTCCGCGCCTGTCGCACCATCTGGCCGCAGGACAAGCCGATGTCGGTGCGCATTTCGGCAACCGATTGGGCGCCCGGCGGCTTGTCGCCGGAGGACTTGATGGCGCTCGCGCGGATGCTGAAGGACGCGGGCTGCGACCTGATCGACGTGTCCACGGGCCAGACCGTGCCGCAGCAAAAGCCGGTCTATGGGCGCATGTACCAGGCACCGTTTTCGGACTGGGTGCGTAACGAAGTCGGCATCGCGACCCTCACGGTGGGTGCGGTGACGACGGCGGATCAGGTGAACACGCTGATCGCCGCGGGCCGGGCCGACCTGGTGGCGCTGGCGCGGCCGCACCTTGCCAATCCGTATTTCACGCTGCAGGCTTCCGCGTGGTATCAGCATCTGCCGCAACACTGGCCGCTGCAATATCTGTCCGGGCGCGATCAGGCGTTGCGGCTCGCGCAGCGCGACCGCGCCGAGCTAATCGACACGAAGCTGCGGGCGCGGCCGGCGAGCCATGAAATCCGCAGCGAGCCCGGCGACGTGAAGAGGGCGGCGTAGGCCGCTTCGGCAATCCGACCAGGAGGCATGCATGCTCATCGCCATCGTCAGCTTCAAGCTGCCGCAGCCCATCAACCTCGCCCAGGCCACCGCCGCGTTCGACCAGACGGCACCCAAGTACCTCGGCAAGCCGGGGCTCGTGCGCAAGCACTACTTCGTCACCGAGGCAGGCGACCGCGCCGGCGGCATTTACCTCTGGAAGACCAAGGCCGACGCGGAGGCTTGCTACAACGCCGAGTGGCGCGCGATGGTGACGGCGAAGTACGGCCATCCGCCCGAAGTCGTGTACGTGGAAAGCCCGGTCATCGTGGACAACGTCCTGGGGCGCATCGAAAAAGCGTGAGCCGCACGCGCTGCGCCTGGGCGAGGAATCCGCTCGCCATCGCCTACCACGATCGCGAGTGGGGCGTGCCGGTGCACGACGACCGTGTGCTGTTCGAATTCCTGCTCCTGGAGGGCGCGCAGGCGGGGCTGTCGTGGGACACGATCCTCGCCAAGCGCGAGAACTACCGGCGCGCGTTCGACGGCTTCGATCCGGCGAAGGTGGCGCGCTACGGCATGGCGAAGAAGCGCTCGCTGCTGGCCGACGCCGGCATCGTGCGCAATCGCCTGAAAATCGATGCGGCGGTGATCAACGCGCGCGGTTGCCTGACGCTGCAGGAGGATTTCGGCAGTTTCGATCGCTACCTGTGGGCGTTTGTCGGCGGCCAGCCGGTTCAGGGCCGGCGCCGGCGGCCCGCCGAGGTGCCGTCGCGCAACGAGGTGTCCGATGCGCTGTCCAAGGACTTGAAAGGGCGCGGTTTCAAGTTCGTGGGGACGACCATCCTCTACGCCTTCATGCAGGCCGTGGGCATGGTGAACGACCATACCAGCGACTGCTTTCGTCATCGGACGCTGGCCCGGTGATCAGGCTCCTGTGCAGCGCGCTGCTGGCTGCGCCTGCAGCCGTCTGGGCATTCGATCTCAACGGCGTGGCGCTCGGCGCGCGCGAGGCCGACGTGAAGCAGGCGTTCTTGAGCGCGTACTGCAAGCCGCTGGACTGGAAGAGCCGTGCCGCTGACCGGCGCTGCGACGACGCCAGGATCGCTTTCGGCGGGATTTCCGCG
>SCUH01000312.1 GCA_004298295.1 Betaproteobacteria bacterium
CCAGGCCGAGCCGATGAAGGAACCGTCCTACCGCGAACAGGCGCTCAGGATCCTGCCGTGGATCTGCGTGCGCTGCGCGCGCGAGTTTCCGGGCTCGCGGCTGCGCGAGCTGACGGTGCACCACAAGGACGGCGACCACCGCCACAACCCTCCCGACGGCTCGAACTGGGAGCTGCTGTGCATCTATTGCCACGAGAACGAGCACGCCCGCGTCGAGGACGCGCGGGCGGGTGGCGGGGGCGCAGAGCCGGGCGCCGCGCCGGCGACTCACAGGCCGCTCGCCGCGCTCGGCGAGCTGCTCAAGCGCAAGCGCGGCGGCTGAGGCCGCGCGCTACAGCTTGAGGCCGAGGCGCTTGACGATCTCGCGCTCCTCCTCGTAGGTCTTGCGCGCGTGCGCCGCGTAATCGGCGCTGTTCAGGTAGTAGATCTCCTGGTCGAACTTGTCCAGCATCTTCTGCGCGTCGGGGTCCTCGAGCGCTTTCTTGAAGGCGTCGTGCAGCACGCGCACCGCGTTCGGATCCATGCCCTTGGGCCCCGCGATGCCATAGGGCGAATTGGAGATCAGCGGGTAGCCGAGGTCCTTCAGCGTCGGCGCATTGGGCCAGCGCTTGGTGCGCCGCGCGCCCCAGGTCGAGAGCAGCCGCAGCCTTCCGGAGTCGACCATTTCCGCCCAGCCGGTCGAATCGGCGTGCGCCATCACGTGTCCGCCGAGGAGCGCGGTGGCCGCTTCGGCGTAGCCGCGGAACGGCACCTGCAGCCACTGCAGGCCTTCCAGCCGTGCGATCTCCTCCATCGTGATGTGCAGGCTCGTGCCGTGGCCCGGCGTGGCGTAGGTCACCTTGCCGGGATTGGTCTTGGCGTAGGCGATCAGGTCCTGCCAGGTCTTCCACGGCGAGTCGGCGCGCACCACGACACCGAAGGTATAGCCGGTGAGGTGGACCACCCAGGTGAAGTCGTTCATCGGGTCGAACGCCGTCTTGCCCATGTGCGGCAGGCGGAACACCGTGATCGGCATCTGCGACACGGTGTAGCCGTCGGGCTTCGCGTTCTGCGCGAGAAAGCCCGCGCCCAGGGTGCCGCTCGCGCCGGGCTTGTTCTCGATCACGATCTTGTGTGGCAGGTGCTTGCCGGCGGCCTCGGAGAGCGCGCGCATCGCCAGATCAGTGCTGCCGCCCGGCGGCCAGGGCACGATCAGCGTCACGGGTCGTTCCGGATAGCGCTGCGCGAGCGCCGGAGCGACGAACACCGCGCCCATGAGACCCAGTGCGGCGCCCAGCAGCCATTGTCCTCGTTGTTGCATGGTCATTGTCCCCCCCGAGATGTGAACCGATGCGCGATTTGGCGGTCGGATTTTGCTACAGTCCCCTGCAGCAGTATCGCACGACTCCCGCAACGCCTGCCGCAGCGAGAAAACCCCGATGAGCCTTTCCACGCCAGCACCGCGCCGCCACCTGCACACCCGCACCATCGCCTGCGAAGGCTACGAGCGCGAGGACGGCCTGTTCGACATCGAAGCGCGC
>SCUH01000313.1 GCA_004298295.1 Betaproteobacteria bacterium
TCGCCGGTCTCGGCGGCAAGAGCTGATGGAGCATCGCTTGGCGCCGGCGCCGTGGCTCGAAGTGGCGAAGACCGTGCTGGCCGGGCTGCTCGGCGTGCGCCGCCGCGCCGACCATGAATCGGGCAGCGCGCGCCTCAAGCCGTGGCACCTGATCGTCGCCGGCCTCGCCGCGGCGGTGCTGTTCGTATTGACCCTCATCACCGTGGTACGCGTGGTGCTGGGCTGAACCGCGACAAAACGCAGGGAGAGGACCATGACGCAGAGCGGGACCACCACAACGCGGCAGGAACACTATTACGTGCCGCAGCCGATGCCCTGGCCGATCCTCGGCTCGACCGGGCTGTTCCTGATGGTGCTTGGCGGCGTGTTCGTGATGAACGGCTCGAGCGGCGGCTGGATAGCGCTCGCGCTCGGCTTCATGGTCATCCTCTACATGATGTTCCGCTGGTTCGGCGACGTGATCCGCGAGTCCGAGGGCGGCCAGTACGGCGGCTGGGAGGACGTGTCGTTTCGCTGGGGCATGAGCTGGTTCATTTTCTCGGAAGTCATGTTCTTCGCCGCGTTTTTCGGCGCGCTGTTCTGGGTGCGCGTCATGTCGGTGCCGGATCTGGCGAGCCTCGAGCACAACGCGCTGGTCTGGCCGGGGTTCAGCGGGCAGTGGCCGTCTGCCGGCCCGAGTTTCGCGGAGAAGTTCTCGCCGATGGCTGCCTGGGGCATCCCCGCGCTCAACACGCTGCTGCTGCTTTCCTCAGGGGTCACCGTCACCATCGCGCACTACGCGCTGAAAGAGAACAAGCGCGGGCTGCTCAACCTGTTCCTGTTCTTCACGGTCGCGCTCGGCGTGGTCTTCCTCGGCTTCCAGGTCTACGAATACGGCCACGCCTACGCGGAGCTCAACCTCAAGCTCACCACCGGGGTGTACGGCTCGACCTTCTTCATGCTGACGGGGTTCCACGGCTTTCACGTCACCGTAGGCGCGATCATGCTGAGCGTGATTCTCGCGCGCTGCCTTTCGGGACACTTCAAGCCCGACCATCACTTCGGCTTCGAGGCGGTGGCCTGGTACTGGCACTTCGTCGACGTGGTGTGGCTGGGCCTGTTCATCTTCGTCTACTGGCTCTAGCTCAGCCGTCCCGGGATGAGCCCGAAGTAGTAGCTCGCCATGAGGAACAGGAACAGCGCGAGCGACAGCCCCACGCGGATCGCCAGCGCTTTCACGGCGCGCATCGAGCCGCTGCGATCGCGCAGCACGAACACCAGTGCCGAGCCGAGGCTGGCGACGATCAGCAGCAGCGCGGCGATCACCACGTAGCGCATCCTGGCGCGCAGTGTAGCGCGCTCGCATGAGACTCGGCGCTTTCCGCTTCCGTCCCCGCTGGTGGGGATTCCTGCTCGCGGCGGCGGGATGCGCCGCAGGCGTGCTGCTGGGCCAGTGGCAGCAGGGGCGCGCGACCGAGCGCCGCGCCGCCTTTGAAAAGATGGAGGCGGCCGCGCACGGCCCTGCGATCGAATTCCCGGCCGCGACCGCGGCGGCCGCCCAGCTCGGGCTTCGCCGCGTCGCCGTGGCAGGCGAATTGCTGCCGCGCTTCACGGTGCTGCTCGACTTTCGCCTGCATCGCGGCCGTCCCGGCTATCACGTGGTGCAGCCGCTGCGCGTGGCCGGCAGCGACACGCAGGTGCTGGTGCTGCGCGGCTGGATCGCGGCGCCGGCGCGGCGCGATCAATTGCCGGAGATCGTCACGCCGGCGGGCAGCGTGCGCCTGGAAGGCCTTGCGCTCGACCGACTGCCGCAGTTCCTCGAGCCACATGCGGCCGCCGAAGCCTGCGCGCCGGGCGGCGCGCCGTGCGTCTGGCAGAACCTGAGAATCGATGGCTTTGCGGCCTGGTCGGGGCTCGCGCTGGCGCCGGTGATGATCGAGCAGGCGAGCGCTCTGCCCGATGGGCTTGCGCGCGACTGGGAGCGCGCGGCAGCCGGCTACCGCAAGAACGAGATGTACGCGCTGCAATGGTACTCGCTGGCCGCGCTGGCGCTGGCGCTGTTCGTCGTGCTGAGCCTGCGGCGCGAGCCGCCCTCGCGTGGACCCGGCGCAGCTGCCTGAGCGCCCGCTGCGGCGCGCGCGCCTGAAGCTCGTGCTGATCGGCGCGCTGTTCGCGTTGCCCCTGGCGGCGGGCTGGGTCGCGTATCTCGCCGGCTGGGTTCCCGGCAGGACGTCGAACTACGGCACGCTCATCGCGCCGCGCCCGATCGGCGCCGAACCGCTTCCTGCGCTGCGCGGCCGGTGGGTGCTGGTGAGTTTCGACAGCGGCGCTTGCGATGCGCATTGCGAAAGGAAGCTCTATTACATGCGGCAGGTGCGGCGCGCGCAGGGCAAGGAGATGGGTCGCGTCGAGCGGCTGTGGCTCGTGACCGATGCGCTTGTGCCGCGCGCCGAGCTGCGGGCCGCGATCGAGGGAACGCGGATCGCACACCCGGGGGCTGAAGTGGCTGCCGCCTTTGCCGCCGAAGGCGTGGCGGCGGATCACATCTACCTCGTCGATCCCCTGGGCAACCTGATGCTGCGCTTCCCGCGCGATCCCGATCCGGCGAAAATGGTGAAGGACCTGGAACGGCTGCTGAAATACTCGGGATTCGGCTAGAATCGCCGCCTTTCCGGCCATGACCGCCTATACGTCCGCAGCCGCGCGCAGCCTGGCACAGCGCCTCGCACCCTTCGCGCGCAGCGCGCGGGCCTACTACGCGCTCACCAAGCCCCGCGTGGTGTCGCTCATCGTCTTCACCGCCGTGATCGGGATGTTTCTCGCCGTGCCGGGGATGGTTCCGCCATTCGTGCTGATCACGGCGACCGCAGGAATCGCGCTGGTCGCGGGGGCGGCTGCCGCGGTGAATTGCCTGGTCGAACAGGGAATCGACGCCAGGATGCAGCGCACGCGCTGGCGACCGTTGCCGCGCGGCGAGCTGACGGCGCTGCAGACGCTCGTCTTCTCCGGCGCGATCGGCGGCGCCGGGCTGTGGCTGCTCGCGCAGTACGTGAACGCGCTCACCATGTGGCTGACGCTCGCGACCTTCGTAGGCTATGCGATCGTCTACACCGTCATCCTCAAGCCGGCGACGCCGCAGAACATCGTCATCGGCGGCGCATCCGGCGCGATGCCGCCGGTGCTGGGCTGGGCGGCGGTCACGGGCGAAGTGCCCGTCGAGGCGACGCTGCTGTTTCTCATCATCTTCGCCTGGACGCCGCCGCATTTCTGGTCGCTCGCGCTGTACCGCACCGAGGAGTACGCCAAGGCCGGCGTGCCGATGCTGCCCGTGACGCACGGCCAGCAATACACGCGACTGCAGGTCCTGCTCTATACCCTGATCCTGTTTGCGGTGGCGCTGCTGCCGTTCGCGACCGGCATGAGCGGCTGGCTTTACCTCGCCGCGGCGCTCGCCCTGAGCTTCGCGTTCCTCGCCTACGCGGTGCGCATCTATGTCGCCTACAGCGATCAACTTGCGCGCCGCACGTTCCGTTTTTCGATCACCTACCTCGCCGCGCTCTTCGCGGCGCTGCTCGTTGACCACTATCTGGCGCTCTAGCTTCGCGCTGCTCGCCGCCGCGCTGCTCGCCGCGTGCCAGCCGGCGGGGCCGAAGTTCAAGAGTACCGATCTCACCGGCGCAGACTACGGCAAGAGCCTCGCGCTCACGGGCCACGACGGCCAGCCGCGCACGCTGGCCGATTTTCGCGGCAAGCTGGTGGTGCTGACCTTCGGCTTCACGCACTGTCCGGATATCTGCCCGACCATTCTCGCGGACCTCGCCGGCGTGATGCAAAGCCTCGGCAAGGACGCCGATCGCGTGCAGGTGCTGTTCGTCACCGTGGATCCGGAGCGCGATACCCCGGAGCTGCTCGCGAAGTACGTTGCCGCGTTCGACCCGCGATTTCTCGGGATGTACGGGAACGCGGAAGCGACGGCGCGCACCGCGAAGGAATTCAAGGTGTTCTACGAAAAGCGCAAATCGGGCGACAGCTACAGCGTAGATCACAGCGCGCAGAGCTACGTGCTCGATGCGCAGGGGCGCCTGCGGCTGTTCGTGCGGCACGACCGGATCGCGGCGGACCTTGCTGACGACTTGCGCGCGCTGCTCGGCGAAACGGGCTGAAAGGCGGCGCCGTCCGGCCTTACCACACGGCACGGACCCCTGCGATGCGGCGCAGGCTTTCGTCCGCCGTAACCAGCCGCGCATGCAAGGCCATTGCCGTCGCGACGATGATGCGGTCGGCCGGATCGCCCGGAATCGAATCGTCGAATGTGCCGGCACGCCCGGCAATCTCGACGCTGACCGCCTCGAAGCGCAGTTCGGGGAGAAGTCGCAGGTCGACCAGCCAGCTTTCGAGCGGCGCAGCAAGCTCGAGGCGGCCCCTTCTCACCGCGGTCGCAATCTCGAGCACGCTGATCGTGGACACGGCCACGGGCGCCCTCGCCGTCGCGGCCCGGATCGCGCGTCTTGCATTCGCCGAGAGCCTTTTCGATCCCGACACCCACCAGAGCAGGGCGTGGGTGTCGAGCACGATCAGCGGTTCATCCGCCATTCGGCCGCTTCGATGACCGGCTCGAGCGGATGATCGAAGCGCAGCACGCTGCCGCGCAGGCGCGCGCGCGCCGCCTTGATCTTGCTCTCGTCCGCCGCTGCCGGAACGATCTCGGCGATCGCCTTGCCGCGCGAGGTTACGCGCACGCGCTCGCCGCGCGCGACCTTCGCCAGATAGGCCGGCAGATCCTGGCGTAATCGGCTGACCTTGACGTGCCTCATCGGTTGCCCCTGATGTGTACAGACGAATTGTACAAGTGACCCCGGCCGCCGGCAAGGCGCCGGCGGCCATCTGCCCGACCGTCCTCGCGGACCTCGCCGACGACCTCAAGACCCTGCTGCGATCAGGCTGATTGCGCGCGCCTCCCGTTCTGCGCATCCGGCGAACGGCGTAGACTTCTCGCACTCGTAACCTCGGGTATTCCGTGCACGACCGAATCGCTGAGGCGGGGCATCGGATTAGCGCAATGTCCGCGAACACCGGGAAGTTCGGCACGGCGTCGCAGCTGGACGCGGCGCTGCGCAGGCAGAAGGCGCTTGCCGATTTCAGCCTGTGCGCTTTGCGCGAGCGCGATCCGGCACGCGTGATCGATCGCGCCGCGGCGCTTGTCGCGGAGGTGCTGGAGGTCGATTTCGGCACCGTTCTCGAGTTGGAGCCCGACGGCAAGGCGTTGCGCGTCGTCGCCGGGCACAACTGGCCGCCGCATCGCCTCGGAGCGAGGGTCGGCGCGGGCCCGGATACCCAGGCCGGACACGCACTCGAGCTTTATCGGCAGAGCGGAGCGAACGCTCTGGAGGCGCCGCGGCCCGTGGCGATCGAGGACCTGGCGGCCGACGGACGCTTTGCCAACACCTTCCGCGTGCGCGAGTTTGGGGTGGTGAGCGCAGTCTGCGTAGTCATTCCTGCCCGGGAACGCCCCTTCGGAACGCTCACGGCGCACTCCCGCACGCGGCGACGATTCGAGCCGTTCGAAACCGAGTTCATGCAGGCAGTGGCGAATGTTCTTTCGGCAGCGCTCGAGCGTTGCCGCGCGCACACGGCTCTCCGGGAGAGCGAGGCTCGATTCCGCAGCCTCGGCGCGCAGTCCTCGGACTGGTATTGGGAGCAGGACGCCGAGTTGCGCTTCAGTTCCGTGTCGACGGAGTTCTTCCGCAAATCGGGCATGCGGAGGGAGGACGTCCTCGGCAAGCGCCGCTGGGAGCTCTCGGGGGTGTCGCCCCTCGGCGCGCGATGGGAGGCGCATCGCGCAGCGCTGGAGAAGCGCCTGCCGTTCCGCAATTTCGAATTCCGGCGCACCGGTGCCGAAGGAACCGCGCATTACCAGTCGATCAGCGGCGAGCCGATATTCGACGCCGAAGGGCGCTTCACCGGGTACCGCGGCACCGGTCTCGACATCACCGAGCGCCGCCGCGCCGAGCAGGAGCTGCGCGCACGGGCGGAAAGCGACCGGGCGCTGATCGAGCTCGGGCTGCTCGGGCTGCGCGAGCAGAACGCGGGCGCGCTCCTCGAGCGCACGGTGCAGATCGTCGCGCGAGCGCTCGAAGTCGAGCTCGTGAAGGTGCTGAAACTGTTGCCCGACGGCTCGGGGTTGCGGCTTGTTGCCGGTGTGGGCTGGAATCCGGGTACAGTGGGTCGTGCCGTTGTCGACGCCGGCCTGGGCTCGCAGGCGGGATACGCGATTCGCGAGCACGAGCTCGCGGAGCAACGTCTTGGCGCCGGCTTTGCGCCGGTCATCGTGACCGACCTCTCGACGGAAGAACGGTTTTCGGGGCCGACGCTTCTGGCGGAGCACGGTGTGGTGAGCGGCGTGGCCGTCGTCATCCCCGGGAATGAGCGCACTTGGGGCGTACTGGGGGCGCACTCGCGGGCGCCGCGTTGCTTCGAGCGCCGCGAAGCGGAGTTTCTGCAGGCGGCGGCCAATCTGCTCTCGGCTGCGCTCGAGCGCTGCCGCGCGCACGCGGCCCTGCGCGAGAACCGCCGGCTCCTTGCGAGGGCGCAGGAAATCGCCGGCCTGGGCTATTGGGAGTACGACCTCGCGCTGGGAGTCGCCAGAGGATCCCGCGGGCTGCGCCGGATGCTCGGAGTGCCGAGCGATCTGCCTCCGCAGACTCCGCAGTGGAGCCTGGACATGATCCTTCCGGAGGATCGTGAACGCGTTCTCGCGGTGATGAAACATTCCATCGAGGAGGGTTCGAGCTACGAGCTCGAAACGCGCGTCGCAACCCAGGGCGGCGCGCAAAGGATCATGTTCATTGCCGGCGAGGCAGTGAAAAACGATGCCGGGCGGGTCACCAAGCTCATCGGTACCTGCCTGGATGTCACCGAGCAGCGGCGCCGCGAGGACGCCTTATGCGACGCGGCCGATCAGCTTCAGGCGCTCTCCCGGCGCCTGGTCGAAGTCCAGGAAACCGAGCGCCGGCGGCTGGCCGCCGACCTGCACGACCGCGTCGGCCAGAACCTGACCGCGCTCGGGATCAACCTCGACATCCTCGCCAGCAGGATGAACGCGCGCGACGCGGACGCGGCGCATCGGCTGCGGGATTCGCTCGCCCTGCTGGATCAGACCGCGCTTTGCATCGAAGGCGTGCTCGACGATCTGCGGCCGCCGATGCTCGACGATCTGGGCCTCGGACCGGCCATGCGCTGGGTCGCGGAAGAATTCACCAAGCGGACCGTGATACCGACGCGCCTGCAGGTGCAGGGAACGGAAAGGCGGACCGGCCGCCTGAACGAGATCGCGCTGCTTCGCATCGTGCAGGAGGCGCTCAACAACGTCGCGAAGCACGCGCGCGCCAGCGAGGTCACGATTACCTTGAGCTGGCAGTCCGACGGCGTGCGCGTCGAAGTCGCCGATGATGGTGCGGGAATCGGGCGCGACGGATCCCCTGGCCGAAGGGGGTTCGGACTGATCACGATGCGGGAGCGGATTCAGGCGGCCGGGGGCCTGCTCGATGTGCAGAGCGTGCCCGGAAAGGGGACCCGGGTGCGCGCGCTGGTTCCCGGCTGAAGCCATGCCCGTGAGGATCCTGATCGCGGACGACCATGCCGTCGTGGCGGAGGGGCTGCAACACGTCGTCGCCGCCGATCCCGCCTTCGAGGTCGTCGGCAGGGCGGGCGACGGCCGGGAGGCGGTGTCGCGCGCCATCGAGCTCGAGCCGGACATCGTCGTGATGGACATGGCGATGCCCGAGATGAACGGTATCGAGGCGACGCGCGCGATCCACGATCGCATTCCCCGCACGCGCGTCATCATGCTGTCGATGTACTCGAACCCGGAGTACGTGTACCGGGCGCTGCAGGCGGGGGCGAGCGGTTTCGTCGTCAAGCGCAGCGCCGCGCGCGAGCTGGTGGACGCGATTCGCGCGGTGCACGCCGGCCGCCATTATTTCAGCGCCCAGGTCGCCGAGCGCGTCATCGGTCGCTACGTCGGCACGCCTGCACCGGGAGATCCGCTTCGCCTGCTGAGCGCGCGCGAGCGCGAGGTGCTGCAACTGCTTGCCGAGAGCAAGTCGGTGGCCGATATCGCGGGCATTCTCCATGTCTCGCCGAAGACCGTGGAGACCTACCGCGCGCGCCTGTACGAAAAACTCGGCCTCCACGATCTGCCGGGACTGGTGCGCTTCGCGATCCAGCATGGGGTGACGTCGCTCGAGTAGCCCCGGCTGCGGGTGACCCCGGCCCGACAGGATTTTCCTGACGCAGCTTGTAGGGAAAGCCGGACAGACCTCCGGCCAGCGCTCGCCGACAATACGGGTGAGCGTCGCGCGCACCGGCGCTCGAGCGCCGCCTGTGCGAGGGCCGTCCTGTCGGAAGAATCCGCTTTGGAAAATCCCATCGTGTTGGTCGTCGAGGACCACGCCACGCTGCGCGCCACCCTGCGGGACTGGCTGGAAAACACGGTTCCCGGGATTTCGGTGCTGAGCGCGGGCTCCGTAGAGGAAGCGCTTGACACGGTGGCGCGGGTCGGCGCGGACGTCGTTCTGATGGACATCGGCTTGCCCGGCGTGAACGGTATCGAGGGAACGCGCCTGTTCCGGGTTCGCGCCCCCGACACCGTGGTGGTGATGCTGTCGATCATCGACGACCGGGCGCATGTGGCCGACGCACTGGAGGCAGGCGCGGTCGCGTTCGTGTCGAAGCGAACGATGCGCCACGACTTGCTGCCCGCGCTGCACGCGGCGCTGAAGGAGCGGCTCAGCCGGGTGGACGCCCACGTTGAGCGTGGCGGAGTTCGGCCGTGAGCGCCGGCGTGCAGCTGCTCGCGTTCCGCCTCGACGGGCAGCGCTACGGACTGCCGCTCGCGAGCGTCGAGCGGGTGGTGCGCAGCGTCGAGATCACGCCGCTGCCGAAGGCGCCCGAGATCGTTCTGGGAGTGATCAACGTCCAGGGACGCGTGGTCGCGGTCGTGGACGTGCGCAAGCGCTTTCGTCTCCCGCAGCGGGAGCCGGCATTGGGCGACTCGCTCGTCATCGCTCGCACGCCGGCCCGCGCGGTTGCGCTCCTCGCGGACACGGTGGCGGGCGTCGTCGAATGTGCCGAGAACGAAGCCGTGCCGGCGCAGGCGATCGTGCCGGGCCTGGAATACGTGGAGGGCGTGGCGAAATTGGGCGACGGCATGGTCCTGATCCACGACCTGGCACGCTTTCTTTCGCTCGACGAGGAACGCCGCCTGGACGGGGTGATTGCCCATGCTTGAGCAATGCGACCGGCGCCCGCCCGCCGACTCCCTGATCGCCGAGTTCAGCCGGTACCTGTCGTGCCGAACGGGTCTGCACTTCCCTCCCGAGCGCCGCGCTGACCTCGAGCGTGGGCTCGCCGCGGCGGCGCGCGAACTCGGATTCACGGACACCGAGTCGTGCATCCGGTCGCTGCTCGCCTCGACATTCGCCCGGCCTCAGCTCGAGACGCTGGCGAGCCACCTGACGGTGGGGGAAACCTACTTCTTTCGCGAGCGACGCAGCTTCGAGTGTCTCGAAGCGCACGTCCTTCCGGCGCTCATCCGGTCCCGCCGCGCGGGCGAGCGTCGGCTGCGAATCTGGAGCGCGGGCTGCGCGACGGGCGAGGAGCCCTACTCGATCGCGATGGCGTTGGCGCGGGCGATACCGGATTTGCGCGACTGGCACGTCTCGATTCTCGCAACGGACATCAATTCGCGGGCGCTGCGCAAGGCGTCGCTGGGCATCTACGGCGACTGGTCGTTCCGCGACACGCCTGCCGGCATCCGGGAAACGTTCTTCGCCAGGACGAAGGACGGACGCTTCGCGATCGCCGAGCGAATCCGCTCGATGGTCAGCTTCGGGTATCTCAACCTGGCGGAGGACAGCTACCCGTCGGTGGAAAACGCCACCAACGCGATGGACATCGTCTTCTGCCGCAATGTGCTGATGTACTTCGACCCGGCGCACGGCAGGAAGGCGCTGGAGAAACTGGGCCGGTCGCTGATGAACGACGGCTGGCTATTCGTCAACCCGGTCGAGATGCCGCAAGCCGCGCTGCCGCAGCTCGTGACCGTCAATCTGGCCGGGACGATCGCGTACCGAAAGGCCGCAAGGGCCGCGCTGGCCGAGTCGGAACCTGCCGCAATGCCCGCGTGGCTGTCGGGCACAACCGTGGCGTCGCAAGCGCGGGCCAATGTTGCAGCCCCGACCGAACCGCAGCAGACGCAGCCGCAGCGAGGGCAACTTACGGTCTCCGCGCCGACGCCTTATCAGCAAGCCGCGGCCCTGTACGCGCTTGGACGCTACCCGGAGGCGGCCGAGACCCTGCGACAAGCGCTGGCACAGGATCCGGGCGATGCCGGGTCGATGGCGCTGCTGGCGAGGTCCTGCGCCAACCAGGGCGATCTCGCCGAGGCGGCGAAATGGTGCAAGCAGGCGGTCGCCGCGGACAAGCTCAATCCGGGCTGGCACTACCTGCTGGCGACGATCGTCCAGGAGCAGGACGCGGCGGAAGAAGCGGTGGCGGCACTTCGGCGCGCGCTCTATCTCGACCAGGATTACGCGCTCGCACACTTCGCGCTCGGCAATCTGTTCCGCCGCCAGGGCAGGCGCATGGACTCCGAGCGGCACTACCGCAACGCGCTTGCGGTCCTCGGCGGATGCGCGCGCGAGCAGGTGCTGCCTGAATCGGAAGGCCTCACCGCCGGAAGGCTCGCCGAGATCATCCGCTCGTCCCTGTCGAGCGAGGCATCCGCATGAACGCCGGCAAGGTCAGCCCTGGTGCCAAAGGCGCGAGCGCCACCGATTGGCGCGCGATCCACGGCCGCCTGGAAGCGGCGCGCGAAGCGACCGAGCGCGGCTGGCTGCCGGGATCCGAGGAGACGAAGAGGATCCTGCGGGCGCGGGCCCGGGCGCTCGCACGGGAGCCGCAACCGGAACTCGAAGCGGCGGACAGCATCGAAGTGATCGAGTTCGTCGTCGCGCAGGAGAAGTACGCCTTCGAATCGGCGCACGTGCGCGAGATCTATCCGCTGCACGAACTCACGCCGTTGCCGTGCACGCCGCCGTTCGTGCTGGGCATCGTCAACGTCCGGGGACAGATCCTCTCGGTCATCGACATCAAGAAATTCTTCGACCTTCCGCAGAAAGGCCTGACCGACCTCAACAAGGTCATCGTCCTGCGCTCGGAATCGATGGAGTTCGGCGTCCTCACGGACCTGATCGCCGGCACACGGGTCGTACCCGTGCGCGAGCTGAAGCCGTCACTTCCCACGCTCACGGGAATCCGCGAAGAGTACCTGCGCGGCGTAACGGCGGACCGCACGGTGGTCCTCGATGCCGCAAAACTTCTGTCCGACCCGAAGATCGTAGTGCACGAGCACGTTGCGACATAAGCCAATGTGAAGGAGCGACACATGCGGTGGTTTCTTGATCTGTCGACGCGCGGCAAGCTGTTCGTCGGGTTCGGGGCGATGACCGTCTTTCTCGCGATCGTCATCGCCACCGCGTACCTCGGCATCACGGCGATCCAGGAGTCCGAGAAAAGGCTCTATGAGAAAGACTTCGCCAACGAGCGCGATGTGCTGGCGCTGCGCGTCAACTACAACGGAATGCGGTTACTGATGCTTGAGGCACAACTGTTGAGCAACCGCGCCGAGCAGGATCCCCTGCTGGCGGAAGCCGCGGATCGCTCGAAACGGATTGACCGGATCATCCGCGGCCTCTTGGATCGGGGGAAGAACGATCCCAAGCGGCTGCCGCAGTTGGAGGAGTTGAAATCGGTCTGGCAGGCATTCGCCCAAACCAAGGATGCCGACATCATCCCCTTGATTCTCGCCGGCAAGACCGCCGAATCGCGGGAACTCGCGGTCGGCGTGCAGCAGGGGCGGGCGCAGAAGATTCGCGACATTGCCGAGGAATTGGGCAAGGCGTCGGAGGACGACGCGCGCCTCGCCGTGGACCACGCCGAGCTGCAGGCCAATGAGTCAATTCGCATATTTCTGTTCGTGGGGATCGCGGCGCTGGTCATCGGGGTCGTATTGACGCAGTTGATGGCGCGGGTGATGGCGGGACCGTTGCGCATTCTGTCGGGCGTTGCCGACCGCATTGCTTCGGGCGATCTTACGGCCGACGTCCCTCAGGTCGAGCGCGCCGACGAAGTGGGCGCGCTCATGCGTGCGTTCGGCGTGATGCTTGACAAGCTGCGCCGGGTGACGCGAGAGATTACCGAAGGGGTGAACGTGCTGGCGTCGTCGTCGAGCGAGATCACGGCCTCGACGGCACAGGTGGCCTCGGGCTCGGCGGAGACGGCCGCGGCGGTGAGCGAGACCACCTCGACGGTGGAGGAGGTGAAGCAGACGGCGCAGGTTGCCGCGCAGAAGGCGAAGTACGTGTCCGAGGCCGCGCAGAAGACGGCGCAGATCTCGCAGTCGG